>NZ_CFIFWG010000157.1:0-7287 GCF_984466335.1 Roseitalea sp.
CCAGATCACAAAATCCCGGCGCTCAGACGATGCCAGCCAAAGACAAACCGCTCTAAAGCCAGGCTTCGATCCGGTCGAGTGCTTCGGCGATGACCGCGCGATCGCCGGCATAGGAAAAACGGACATGCCGCTCGCCTTCGGCCATGTCGAAGTCCGCGCCCGGCGTCGCCGCGACATGGATCTGCGACAGCATGCGCCTGGTGAACGCCATCGAATCGTTGGTGTGCCGGGAGACGTCGCACCAGGCGTAGAAGGCCCCGTCCGGCCGCGCGGCGAATTCGATGCCCATTTTCGGCAGCCGGTCCAGCAAGAGCGCGCGGTTGGCGCGATAGCCGGCCTTGATCACCTCGTAGTCGGCCGTGCAGCGGAAGGCGTGCGCCGCGGCGATCTGCGAGACGTCCGGCGCGCAGATGTAAAGGCTCTGCGCCAGACGCTCGACCGGGCGCACGAGCGGTTCGGGCAGCACCATCCAGCCGACACGCCAGCCGGTCATGCAGTAATATTTCGAGAACGAGTTGATCACGATCACATCGTCGCCGAATTCGAGCGCGGTGACATCGTCGCCCGTATAGCGCAGCCGGTGGTAGATCTCGTCGGAGATGAAGGCGATGCCCGCCTCGCGGCACGCGGCGACGATGGCCGCCAGCCCGTCGCGCTCGATCACCGCGCCGGTCGGATTGGCCGGGCTGGCCAGCAGCAGCATGGCGACCGGCCTGTCCCGATGGGCCGCCATCAGCGCGTCCGGATCGAAGGCGGCACCATCGGTCGGCAGTTCGACCGCCTCAAGCGACAGGGCCTTGAGGATGTTGCGATAGGCGGGATAGCCGGGCGAGGCGATCGCCACCCGCGCGCCGGGCTCGGACAGCGCCAGGAAGGCCAGCGAGAAGCCGGCCGACGATCCGGTGGTGACGGCGATGCGCTCAAGCGGCACGTCCAGGCCGTAATGATCGCGATAATGGCTTGCGATGGCCGCGCGCGTCTCGCGCCGGCCGAGCGTGTCGGTGTAGCCCAGGCGGCCGGCCATCACCGCGTCCGCTCCGGCCTTGCGGACCGGCGCGGGCGCCGCTGCGGCCGGCTGGCCGATCGCCAGCGACAGCACCGGCCTGCCCTCGCCGGCCAGCCGGTTGGCTTCGGCAAGGACGTCCATGGCGTGAAAGGGATAGACCCGGCCGCGCGCCGACAGCTTGATCATGGGTGCCTCCGTTCCGTATCGCGCACACTGAAAACCACGTGAAGCGCCTTGTTTTCGCTGTTATTGGTACGCAAAGCGCGGTACCGCCGCTAAAGGCCGTCCCCGAATTAGGAGCCCGTTTGGACGATGGCGATCTTTGTCCGCAAAAAGGAGAAAACCGCAAGGAAATGTGGTGCGTTTTCCAGGATTTTCGACGCTGTTGCGGACAAAAAGCGCTTCGCCCCAAGGGTTTGGCGAAAGCCAGTCCCGGACCACGGTCCGGGATCGTCCATTTCGCCGTCGCACAAACCCAAACGCGCTTCTAAGTCGGGGACAGCCTCTAGGCCACATTTGCCCGCGCCATGCAAACCAATTCCCGGAAGGTGACCCTCGCCTTGGTTCGCCGCATCCTGCAATGCCTCGTGGTCGTCGCCCTTGTGGCGAGCGCCGTCGCGCCCGCCGGCGCGCAGCGCTCAAGCGTGCCCATCGTGCGCGATGCGGAGATCGAGGCGCTGCTGGCCGACTATGCAAAGCCGATCCTGCGCGCCGCCGGTATCGAGCGCAGCCGCACCGACATCGTGCTGGTCAATCAGCGCTCGTTCAACGCGTTCGTCTCCGGCCGCAAGATCTTCATCAATGTCGGCGCGATCGTCGAGGCGCGGACGCCCAACGAGATCATCGGCGTGATCGCCCATGAGATCGGCCACCTTGCCGGCGGGCATCAGGACCGGCTGCGCCAGCAGATCGACCGCGCCCAGACGATCGCGGCGGTCACCGCCGTTCTGGGCGTCGGCGCGGCCGTCGCGGGCGGCATGGCGGGCAGCCGGGAAGCCGCTCGGGCCGGCGGCGGCATCGCAGCGGGCGGCCTGGAGGCCGCCCAGCGCGGCCTCATGGCCTATCGCCGTTCGGAGGAACTGGCCGCCGACCGCGCCGCCGTCGACTATCTCAACCGCACCGGCCAGTCGTCCAGGGGGCTGCTGACCACCTTCCGGCGGTTCCAGCGCGAGGTGAGCCTGATCGGCAACCGCATCAACCCCTACCGGCTCAGCCACCCCCTGCCTCGGGAGCGCCTGGCCGCGCTCGAAACGATCGCCAGGGAAAGCCCCTATTTCGACCGGACCGACAGCGCCGCGTTGCAACTGCGCCACGATCGCGCGCGGGCCAAGATCCTCGCCCATGTGTTCGGGCCGGGCGCCGTCGAGGACGCGTTCCGCGACGATCCGAACTCGCAGGCCGCGCGCTACGGCAAGGCGATGTCGACCTTCCTTTACGGCTCGCCACGCGCCGCGCTGCCGATGATCGACCGGCTCATCGCCGAAAGCCCGAACGATCCGTATTTCCACGAGACAAGGGGCGAAATCCTGCTGCGCGCACAGGATGCGCAGGGCGCGGTTGCAGCATTTTCGCGCGCCGTGCAACTGAGCGGGGGCAACGCGCCGACGATCCAGGTCGCGCTCGGCCATGCGCTGGTGCTCGCGGGCGGGAAGGCCAATCTGCGCCGGGCGACAGGCGAACTTGAGGTGGCGATCACCCTCGATCCGGCCAACCCGCGCGCCTACCAGCACCTGGCGATGGCCTATGGCCGGCTGGGCGCGGCGGGCGAAGCCGAGCTTGCGACGGCCGAGGCCAATTTCCATGCGGGCCGCTATGACGAGGCGCGCCGGTTCGCCGCCCGCGCCAAACGGCGCTTCGAGGCGGGCACGCCGCAATGGCTGCGCGCCGACGACATTGAACGCTTCCGCCTGCCGCGCTGACCGGCGCGCCGCACGCCAACCGGAGACAATCCCCATGCTTCGCTTCCTGACGACCGTCATCGCCGTGGCCCTTCTGGTCGGGCCGGTGTCGGCGGCGCCCGCCTCCGCTCAGAGCTTCGACGAGGCCCAGCGCGGCGAGATCGGCGAAATCGTCCGCGACTATCTGCTCGCCAACCCCGAACTGATGATCGAGGTGCAGGAAGCGCTGGAAGCGCGGCAGACCGCCGAGCAGGACGAGCGGCGCAGGCAGATCATCGCCTCGGCGGCCGACGACCTGTTCCGCCACCCGGCCGATCCGGTGCTCGGAAATCCGGCGGGCGACGTCACCATCGTCGAGTTCTTCGACTATAATTGCGGCTTCTGCCGACGGGCGATGGAAGACATGAGCGCTCTTATCGAGAGCGATCCCAACTTGCGCTTCGTGCTCAAGGAGTTTCCGATCCTGGGCGAGGATTCCAGCGGCGCGCACCGGGTCTCGCTCGCCTTCAACCGGCTCATGCCGCAGGCCTATGGCGCGTTTCACGAGCGGCTGATGGGCACGCCGGGCCGGGCCGACACCGCAACGGCGATGGAGATCGCGCTCGCGCTTGGCGCGGACGAACAGGCGTTGCGCACCGAAATGGACAATCCGGCGAGCACCCGCTCGGTCGAGACGAGCTATCTTCTGGCCGAGGCGCTCGGCATCTCCGGCACCCCTTCCTATGTGATCGGCGACGAGATGGTTGCGGGCGCGCTTGGCCAGGCGCTGCTGCGCGAGAAGATCGAACAGGCCCGCACCTGCGCCCGGACAGGCTGCTGAGCGGGCTTTCGCCGATGAATCATGTGGTTTTCGCACCCTGCCGGGCGCGCATGCCCGCAGCAGGGCTTGCCGCCGCATGCGGTGGCGACTAGTCAGGCATGACGTCAAACGGGACCGTCGGCGCCATGGGCAAACATGTTTTGATTCTGCACGGCCCGAACCTGAACCTGCTCGGCCGTCGCGAGCCGGATATCTATGGCGACCGGACGCTGGACGATGTCAACGCCGCATGCGAGCGGCTCGGCGCGGAGCTGGGCCTTGAGGTGATCCACCATCAGTCCAACCATGAGGGCGACCTGGTCGACCGGGTGCAGCGGGCGGGGCTTGAGGGCACGGCCGTCATCCTCAATCCGGGCGGCTACGGCCACACATCCATCGCGCTGCGCGACGCCATCGCCGGATCGGGCGCCGATGTCATCGAGGTTCACATCTCCAACATTCACGCCCGCGAAGGGTTTCGCCACCGATCGATGATCGCGCCGGTCTGCAAGGGCTCGATCTGCGGGCTGGGCGCGAGGGGCTACCTTGTCGCCCTGCGGGCCCTTGCCGAGGGCGGGGACCGGGCGTAACCAGACCAGGGCGCGCCCGCCGGCGCACCGGGGCAAAAGAGGACGGAATGGCCGACAACAAGAAAGCGTTCGACACCGGGCTGGTCAGCGATCTGGCGCGAATCCTGAACGAGACGGATCTGACCGAGATCGAGGTCGAGCAGGGCGAGATGCGCGTCCGCGTTAGCCGCGAGGTGACGCAGCATGTCCTTGGCCATGCCATGGCGGCGGCGCCGGCCGTCCCGGCACCGGTGCCCGCCGCGATCCAACCCGGCGTTCCCGACGAGCGGCCGGCGGCCGCCGCCGAGCGCGACAACACCGTCCCGGCGCCCATGGTCGGCACCGCCTATCTGGCGCCCGCCCCCGACGCCGAGCCCTTCGTCACCGTCGGCGCCAAGGTGACCGAGGGCGAGACGCTGCTGATCATCGAGGCGATGAAGGTGATGAACCAGATCGCCGCGCCCCGCGCCGGCACGGTCACCGAGATCCTGATCGAAGACGGCGAGCCGGTCGAGTTCGGCCAGCCGCTTCTGATCATCGCCTAGGCGTGGGCGAAGCCATGTTCAACAAGGTCCTGATCGCCAATCGCGGAGAGATCGCGCTGCGCATCCTGCGCGCGTGCAAGGAACTGGGCATCGCGACGGTGGCCGTCCATTCGACCGCCGACGACGAGGCGATGCATGTGCGGCTCGCCGACGAGAGCGTGTGCATCGGCCCGCCGCCCTCGCGCGACAGCTATCTGAACATTCACCAGATCGTCGCCGCCTGCGAGATCACGGGCGCGGACGCGGTCCATCCGGGCTACGGGTTCCTGTCGGAGAACGCCAAGTTCGCCGAGATCCTCGAAGCGCACAACATCACCTTCATCGGACCGACCGCCCATCACATCTCGATCATGGGCGACAAGATCGAGGCCAAGCGCACCGCCGCCAAGCTTGGCATTCCGGTCGTGCCGGGCTCGGATGGCGGCGTCAGCGACCCGGCCGAGGCGAAGCGGATCGCCGCCGAAATCGGCTATCCGGTGATCATAAAGGCGGCCGCCGGCGGCGGCGGGCGCGGCATGAAGGTGGCGCGCTCGGAGGCCGACCTCTCGGTCGCGCTCGACACCGCCCGCACCGAGGCGGGCGCCGCCTTCGGCAACGATGCGGTCTATATCGAGAAGTTCCTGGACAGGCCGCGCCATATCGAGGTGCAGATCGTCGGCGACGGCGACGGCAAGGGCATCCATCTGGGCGAGCGCGACTGCTCGCTGCAACGCCGCCACCAGAAGGTGTGGGAAGAGGCGACCTCGCCGGCGCTCAACGCCCGCGCGCGCGCGCGGATCGGAACGGTCTGCGCCGATGCGGTCGCCGCAATGGGCTATCGCGGCGCGGGCACGATCGAGTTCCTCTACGAGGACGGCGAATTCTATTTCATCGAGATGAACACCCGGCTCCAGGTCGAGCACCCGGTCACCGAGGCGATCACGGGCATCGATCTGGTGCACGAGCAGATGCGCGTGGCGTCCGGGGCCGGCCTGTCGGCCACCCAGGACCAGATCGCGTTCAACGGCCATGCGATCGAATGCCGGATCAACGCCGAGGATCCGCGCACCTTCATGCCATCGCCGGGCACGATCAGCCATTATCATACGCCGGGGGGCCTGGGCGTGCGCGTCGATTCGGGCGTCTATGCGGGCTATGCCATCCCACCCTATTATGACAGCCTGATCGGCAAGCTGATCGTGCACGGCCGCAACCGGGTCGAATGCATGATGCGGCTGCGGCGCGCGCTGGGCGAGTTCGTCATCGACGGCATTTCCTCGACGCTGCCGCTGTTCCAGGATCTGGTCGACAATCCCGATATCGCCAATGGCGACTATGACATACATTGGCTGGAGAAATATCTCGCCGCGCACACGCACGACCCCTGAGCGCGGCGGCGCGAACGCAGAGCGACATCATGGCCGGTCATGACGGCAAGGGCGGGGAAGGACGCATCACCGCGCAGGTGCTGCTCAAGGCCTATTCGGTCGGCCTTTTTCCGATGGCCGAGGACGCGGACGACCCCACGCTCTACTGGATCGAGCCGGACATGCGCGGCATCATCCCGCTCGACGGCTTCCACATGCCAAGGAGCCTTGCGAAGATCGTCCGCCAGGGGCGCTATCACATCACCTTCAATGCCGCCTTCGACGCCGTGATGCGGGCCTGCGCCGCACCGGCCCCCGGGCGCAGCAAGACGTGGATCAACGGCACCATCCTTGACCTTTACGCCGACCTGCACCGGCTGGGCCACGCCCACTCGGTCGAAGGGTGGGACGACGATCAGCTCGTCGGCGGCCTTTACGGCGTTTCGCTGGGGCGCGCCTTCTTCGGGGAAAGCATGTTCTCGCGCAGGACCGACGCCTCCAAGGTCTGCCTGGTCCATCTGGTCGGGCGGCTGCGGGAACGGGGCTTCATCCTGCTCGACACGCAGTTCACCACCGAGCACCTGAAGCGCTTCGGCGCGGTCGACGTGCCGCGCGCCGACTATGAGCAGATGCTCGCCGAGGCGCTGATCGGCGAGGCCGCGTTCGACTGAACGACAGCCCTCCCCTCGCCCTTTCGAGGCTCGCTGCGCTCACGCCCCGGTGTGAGAGGTGTCGGGTGCGCGGGCCTTCCAGTCAGCTCGGCGGCGGCACGTCCGATTCGACCTTGCAGCTCTTCAGCCAAACGTCATAGATGGCGTGCTCGATGGCGTTCAGGCCAGGGCTGTCGGCGAACATCCAGCCCGTGAAGATGCGCCTGATCTTGCGGTCGAGCGTGATTTCGTCGACCTCGACGAAGGTCGACGATCCGGGCGGCGTGTTCTGCTGGCGCGAAAAGCAGACGCGCGGCGTGATCTGCAGGGCGCCGAACTGGACCGTCTCGTCGATATAGACGTCGAAGGTGATGGTGCGCCCGGTGATCTTGTCGAGGCCGGAGAATTCGGCGATCGGGTCCGGCGTCTTCCGCGCCTCCTCCGGAGCCATGCCGTCGACGCTCTCGAGCTCGA
>NZ_CFIFWG010000158.1:0-7226 GCF_984466335.1 Roseitalea sp.
CGCACCCGCCGGCCGCGACGCCCTAGCGGACCTGTTCCATCCGATGCCGGGTTCGGCGCCGGTCGAGTGGCGGATCGCGGACGGGCTGACGGACCATGAGACGGCCGTCGCCTTCATGGAGGCGCGCGCCGAGGCGGTGCGCGCGGGCACGGCGGCCGAACTGGTCTGGCTGGTCGAGCATCCGCCCCTCTATACGGCGGGCACCAGCGCCGATCCGGCCGACCTGACCGATCCGGACCGGTTCCCGGTGTTCAGGACCGGGCGCGGCGGCCGGTACACCTATCACGGCCCCGGCCAGCGCGTGGCCTACATCATGCTCGACCTGAAGCGCCGCAAGCCCGATGTGCGCGCCTTCGTCGCCGCGCTCGAAGCCTGGGTGATCGGCACGCTGGAGGCGTTCAACGTGCGCGGCGAGCGGCGCGAGGGGCGGGTCGGCGTGTGGGTGCGGCGACCCGGGCGCCCTTCGCCCGTTCCCGGAACGGTTGCCGAGGACAAGATCGCGGCGATCGGCATCCGCCTGCGCAAATGGGTCTCGTTCCACGGCGTGTCGATCAATGTCGAGCCGGATCTGACGCATTATGCCGGAATCGTGCCGTGCGGCGTGGCCGGACACGGCGTCACCAGCCTCGTCGATCTGGGCCTGCCGGTCTCGATGGCCGACCTCGACGTGGCGCTGAAGGCCCGGTTCGAGACCGTGTTCGGGCCGGCCGGCGCGCCTATTCGAACTCCATGATCACCGCGTCGACGGCAAGGCTCTGGCCGACCTTGGCATGGATGGCCGCAACGGTCGCCTCGCGCTCGGCGCGCAGCACGTTCTCCATCTTCATCGCCTCGATCACGGCCAGCGTTTCCCCCGCCTGGACCGGCTGGCCGACCTCGACGTCGAGCGAGACGACCAGGCCCGGCATCGGGCAGAGCAACTGCCTTGTCGTGTCGGCCGCGGCCTTTTCCGGCATCAGCCCTTCGAGCCGGGCGACGTGCGGCTGCATCACATGGGCGACGACAGAATGGCCGCGCCAATCGATTCGCACGCCATTGACCGCCGGCCTGATCTGCGCGATCACCGGCCGTCCGTCGACGGTCCCCGCCCACAGCGGATCGCCGAGGCGATAGCCGGTCTCAAGGTCCAGCGGCTGTCCCCCCTCCAGCGTCACGGACATCGACCGGCA
Source organism: Roseitalea sp. (assembly GCF_984466335.1). Lineage (NCBI taxonomy): Bacteria > Pseudomonadati > Pseudomonadota > Alphaproteobacteria > Hyphomicrobiales > Ahrensiaceae > Roseitalea > Roseitalea sp. The sequence continues at coordinate 1,170 of NZ_CFIFWG010000158.1, forward strand.
GAGGGCCGCGCGCGGGTCGGTCACGCGCATGTCGTAACAGTCGCCGCCGAGCTTGACGACCCAATCCTCGCCCAGCCGCCCCGAATGCGGCGCGATCCGGCCAGCGTGGCGGTCGAGCCGGTCCTTGCGGATGATCTCCACCGAAAGGGCGATCGCCGCCAGGATATGGCGCGCGGCTTCGTCCGGTTCGGCCGGCGTGAAGCCGTCGGGATATTCCTCGGCGATGAAGTTCGTCGTCAGCCGGCCCGCGCGCCAGCGCGGATGCGCCATGAGCGAGGCGAGGAACGGCGTGTTGTGCGCGATGCCGTCGATGACGAAACCGTCGAGCGCATCGGCCATCGCATCGATCGCCGCGCCGCGGGACGGCGCCCAGGTGCACAGCTTGGCGATCATCGGATCGTAGAACATGGAGATCTCGGCGCCGGCGAAGACGCCCGTGTCGTTGCGCACGACAAGCGCGTCCGTGCACCGTTCGGCGGGCGGCCGGTAGCGCGTCAGGCGGCCGATCGAGGGCAGGAAGCCGCGCACCGGGTCCTCGGCGTAGACACGGCTCTCCACGGCCCAGCCGTTGAGCGCGATGTCGTCCTGTCCGAACGCCAGTTCGTCGCCGGCGGCGATGCGGATCATCTGCTCGACCAGATCGAGACCGGTGATCAGCTCGGTCACGGGATGCTCGACCTGGAGCCGCGTGTTCATCTCAAGGAAGTAGAAGTTGCGGTCCCGGTCGACGATGAACTCGACCGTGCCGGCGCTCTGATAGTCGACCGCCCTGGCCAGCGCGACGGCCTGGGCGCCCATCGCCGCGCGCGTTGCGGCATCGAGGAACGGCGAGGGCGCCTCCTCGACCACCTTCTGGTTGCGGCGCTGGATCGAGCATTCGCGCTCGCCCAGATGCACGCAGTTGCCGTGCGCGTCGGCCAGCACCTGGATCTCGATGTGGCGCGGCTCCTCGACGAACTTCTCGATGAAGATGCGGTCGTCGCCGAAGCTGGATGCGGCCTCCGATCTGGACCGCTCGAAGCCGTCGCGCGCCTCGGCATCGTTCCAGGCGATGCGCATGCCCTTGCCGCCGCCGCCGGCCGACGCCTTGATCATCACCGGATAGCCGATCCCGCCGGCGATCCGCACCGCCTCGTCCGCATCGGCGATCAGGCCCATATGGCCGGGCACGGTCGAAACGCCCGCCTGGGCGGCGATCTTCTTGGAGGTGATCTTGTCGCCCATCGCCTCGATCGCGCGCGGCCTGGGTCCGATGAAGGTGATGCCCTCGGCTTCCAGCGCCGCGCAGAAGGCGGCCCGCTCCGACAGAAAGCCGTAGCCGGGATGCACGGCCTGGGCGCCCGTCGTCCTGACCGCCTCCATGATCGCGTCGATCACCAGATAGCTCTCGGCCGCAGGCGGCGGGCCGATACGCACCGCCTCGTCGGCCATCGACACATGCAGCGCGTCGGCATCGGCGTCCGAATGGACCGCGACGGTGGCGATCCCCATGCGTCGCGCGGTCTTGATGACGCGACAGGCGATCTCGCCCCGGTTGGCGATGAGAATCTTGTCGAACATGCCTTGTCCCCTCCCGCGTGCGCGTTCCCGCCGTGAGCAGGGCCTTGATAGTTCAAACGCACGGCCGGGCAATCAATTCTTGTTCGTGACGCCGACTTTCCGCTCCCGCCAGAACACATAGAGCCCCGAACCGACGATGATCGAGATGCCGAGCCATTTCGAAGGCGTTGGAAACTCGGCGAACAGGGCAAGGCCCAGCGCCGCCGCCGAGACGATCTCGATATACTGGAACGGCGCCAGCAGCGAGGCCGGCGCCATCTGGAAGGCAAGGACGAACAGATAGTGGCCCACCAGGCCGAGCAGGCCCATCACCAGCACCAGGCCCCAGACGCCCGGCTCGGCCGGCATGCCGACCGACAGGTCCTCGACATCGAGGATTGTTCCCGCGGCGAGCGCGGCGACGACGATCGCCATGCCGCCAAGGCCGGAGACATATTGCATCACCATGGCGCTGTCGGTGTGGCCGGCAACGCGGTTCAGCAGCAGATAGGCGGCGAAAAACGTCGCCGCCGCCAGCGGCAGAAGCGAGACCGGCCCGAAGATCGCGTAAGACGGCTGGATGACGATCAGCGCCCCGCCGAAACCGACGATCACCGCGGCGATCCGCCGCCAGCCCACCGTCTCGCGCAGGACGATCATCGACAAAAGCGTCAGGATCAGCGGTTCGACGAAGAAGACGGCGATCGCATCGGCGAGCGGCATGTATTTGATCGCCGTAAAGAAGAAAAGGCTCGCCGCGCCCAAAAGCATGCCGCGCACGAAATTGAGCCCGAACCGGTTCGAGCGCAAGGCGCCGAACCCGCCCAGCGCCAAGAGCCAGCCGAAGCAGAAGACCATCTGCACGGCGAATCGGAAGAAGGTGATCTGGCCCGGCGACATGGCGCCGCTCTGCCCCAGATGCTTGGCCACCGCGTCCATCGCCGGCAGGATCAGCGCGCCGACGACGGCCAGCGCCATGCCGCGCACCGGATGGTCGCGGTCGATCGAGGGTCGCGATGGCAGCGCCTGAACCATGGTCGAGACCTGACACGGATCGGCGTCGCGCGAAAGCCCTTCCGGTGGCCGCTTGCCGGCGGCTGCTTGCCGATGGCCGCTTGAATTGCGACCGGGCGACGTGGTTAGGGTCAGGACCCATCAATGTGATTGAAATGGCGCAGCAAGCGGCAAGGAGACGGAGCGCGATGACCGACCCGACCGATGCGCTGGCCGAGGCCTACAACGCCGCGCTCGAACATGAAAAGGCCGGGCGCAGGCACGAGGCCGCCCGGCTCTACCGGACATGTCTCGACCTCGAACCGTCCGATCCGTGCGGGGCGCGGATGCGGCTGGCGTCGATGGGCATGGGCCCGGCGCCCGACAGGGCGGGCGACGCCTACATGGCGACCCTTTTCGACCAGACCGCCGACCGGTTCGACCACATCCTCACAGAGGCGCTGGGCTATGCGGTGCCGATGCAGGCGGCCGACTGGCTGCGGGCCAACCGGCCCGGCCCCTATGCGCGCATGCTCGATCTGGGCTGCGGCACCGGTCTTGCGGGCATGATGATGGGGGACATGTGCGCGCACGCGACCGGCGTCGACATCTCGGGGCGGATGATCGAAAAAGCGGACGAGCGGGCCGCCTATGACGCGCTCTACATCAACGAGGCGGTGCACTTTCTCGATCAGTGGGCGGGCAGCGGCGATGCGGCGCACGTCCCGTTCGATCTGATCGCGGCGACCGACGTCCTGCCCTATTTCGGGCCGCTCGAAACCCTGTTCGACGCCATCGCGGCCAACGCCGCCGACGGGGCGCGCCTGCTCGTGTCGGCCGAGACCGATCCCCTGCACGACGACCGGGGCGTCGACTGGTCGGTCACGGTGCACCAGCGCTTTGCCCATTCGGCCGCCTATCTGCGGGCCATGTGCCGCCGCGCCGGCTTCGCGGCGATCGAACTGTGCGAGCCCATCGGCGTGCGGCGCGAGGCCGGAACGCCGGTTCCGGGCTTCCTCGTCGTCGCGGCGAAGCCTCAGGCGGGCCGGTAGCCGGCCATCATGTCGCGCTTGGTGCCGAAGCCGGGCCGCTTTTCGACGACGAAGCCGGCCGCCTTCAGGTTGCGCCTGACCCAGCCGGCCGCCGTATAGGTGGCGAAGGTGCCGCCCGGCGCGGTGCGCTCGAAGACCGCGCGCATCAGCTCCGTCGACCACATGTCCGGGTTGCGCGCCGGCGCAAATCCGTCAAGGTACCAGGCATGGGCGGCGTCCTCCCAGGCGCCGACGCGCGCCGATGCGTCGCCGACATGGACGGTCAGCGTCGTCTGCTCGTCCATCGGCCAGCGCACGGGCGTGCCGCCCATGGGCGGCCAGCGCGACACGAGCCGCCCGCAAAGCGGTTCGAGGTCGGGCCAGCGGCCGATCGCCCTTGCGATCTGGGCGCCCCGCATGGGGAACGCCTCGAACGAGACGAAGTCGAGCCGCGCGCCCTCGGGCCGCGCTGACATCCAATGCCGCCACGTCTCAAGGAAGTTGAGCCCCGTGCCGAAGCCAAGCTCGGCGATCGTGCACCCACGGCACCGGGGCCAGCGTTCCGGCAGGCGGTTCTGGCCGATGAAGACATGGGCCGTTTCGGCACGCCCGTCCTCGCGGGCATAAAAATGGTCGCCAAAACGCTCCGAAAACGGCATATCGCCGTCCGTCCAGCGCACATCGTCCCGCTCCGGATCACCGCCCAATGCCCGTTTCTCCATCCTCGCCCTCTCCCGACATCGCCGTCATCGGCGGCGGCATTGCCGGGCTGTGGTGCGCGCACGAGGCCGCCCGGCGCGGCGCGCGCGTCGCCCTGATTGAAAAGCGCACAATCGGCGCGGGCGCAAGCGGCGGCATGCTCGGCGCCCTGATGCCGCACCAGCCGACCGGCTGGAACGCCGGCAAACGGTTTCAGCGCGACGGGCTCGTCGCCCTGCCGGACCGGATCGCCGCGCTTGAGGCCGAAACCGGCCTGTCCTGCGGCTATCGGCGCGTGGGCCGGCTCGTGCCGATCGCCAACGCGGAAAAGCGCCGCCAGAGCGCGCAATGGGCCAAGGGGGCGAACGCGCACTGGCCGCGCGGCCTCCGGTGGACCGTGGAGGATGCCAATCCGGCGCCGGGCTGGTTGGCGTGCCCGGCCATGCCCCACGGCGTCAATCACGACACGCTGTCGGCGCGGCTCGATCCGCGCGCGCTCCTTGCGGCGCTGCGCGCCGCGCTCGAACGGACCGAACGCGTCTCGATCCGCCAAGGCGTCCCGGTCGAGGCGCTGGCCGAAGACGGCCGGATGATCCTGCCGGGCGGCCGGACGATGACCGCCGGCGCGACGATCGTGGCCGCCGGCACCGGCGCGTTCGCGCTCATCGACCCCGCCGATCCCGCGCGCATCGGACGCGGCGTCAAGGGCCAGGGCGCGCTTCTGAGGCCGGCCCGGCCGGTCGATCCGGAACGGCCACTCCTTTACGACAAGGGCGTTTATGCGATCGCGCATGAAAGCGGGCTGGTCGCCGTCGGATCGACGTCGGAGGACGTGTTCGAGGCGCCCGATGCGACCGACGAACGGCTCGACGGGCCGATCGCCCGCGCGCGCGCTTTGCCCGGCGCTGCTGGACGCCGAGATCGTCGAGCGCTGGGCCGGCGCGCGGCCGCGCGCTGCGGGGCGCGAGCCGCTGGTCGGCCCCCTGCCCGGCGCGCCCCGCACCATCGTCGCCACGGGCGGCTTCAAGATCTCGTTCGCCATCGCCCATCTCATGGCCGACGCGGCGGTCCGCTTCGCGCTCGGCGAGACGCCGGCGGACCTGCCCGCCACGTTCCTGCCCGCGCACCGCATCCGGGCCGGCCTTGCATCGCAGGACCGCCTGTGCCACCGCAAGGGACGCGAAAGGACACGCAGATGAGCCAGCCGGCAAGCCCGGCCGCGGACGGGACCGACCGCGCTATGACGATCCGCAAGGCCGGGCCGCTCGACATCGCCGCGCTCGTCGCCCTGGCCGTGATCTGGGCCTCGGCGTTCGTGGCCATCAAGGTGGCCGTGCCCGAAACGGGCGCGCTGTGGCTGGCGGCGGGCCGCGTGGCGATCGGGGCGGTCGTGCTCGTGCCCTACATCGTCTGGCGCGGGTTCATCCTGCCGAGCACGGCCCGCACATGGGCACTCGTGATCGTGATGGCGCTGTTCAATGTCGTCGTGCCCTTCTTCCTGATCTCCTGGGCGGGCCTGACGATCGATGCGGGCATGATGGCGCTTCTGATGGGCACCGGGCCGTTCATGGCGCTGATCGGCAGCCATTTCTTCACCGACGACGACAAGATCAACCTGCTCAAGCTGATCGCGGTGGCGCTCGGCTTTGCCGGCGTTGCGGTGCTGGTCGGCGGGGGAGCGCTCGGTCAGGTGGGCGGCGCCTACCTGCTGGGGCAGTTGGCCGCGCTGGGCGGTTCGGTCTGCTATGCGACATCGGGCCTGATCGTCCGCCGCATTCAGATGCCGCCGACGCGG
>NZ_CFIFWG010000159.1:0-7188 GCF_984466335.1 Roseitalea sp.
GGCGCGCGGCGCATCGAGCCCGCCGATGAAGCCGATCAGATTGTCGGGGAATGCCGCGCCGCCGCCGGTGTTGGCGATATAGGCCGCCCCGCTCGCGCCTCCGTCGCGCAGCAGCGCCGGATCGCCGCCCCGTTCGGGATCGAAGGCGGCATTGACGGCCAGCGTGCCCGCCATGCCCGGCACGATGGCGCCCGCGGAGGGAACGGCGGGACCGCCCGAATAGGTGAACAGGCCGGCGGCCGGCGGCGCTGCGCCCCCGGTCCGGTCCGTCTCGGCGAAGGTCGCAACAAGACCGCGGGCGATCTCGTCGAGCTGGCTCTGCTGCTGCACCGCCACCGTGTCGCGCGCCTGTATCAGCGCCGAGAGCCGGCCGGCCGCCGAGGTGTTGGCACCCTGGCCGACATGCAGGGGCACGCCGTCGATGCGCAACGGATTGCCCGTCGTCGCCGCATCGTAGGCCGTGCGCGCATCGAAGCCGATCGAGCGCGGCACCGTCTCGAACAGGGTGATGCCCTGGCCGGCGAACAGCACCATGTCGTTCTCGCCGCGCGTGACGACGGAGACGGACACATATTCGGACATCTGCTTGAGGAGCGCGTCGCGCCGGTCGAGCGCATCGTTGACGTCGCGGCCGGCCTGCGTGCCGCTGACGACCTGGCCGTTGGCCTGCTCGAACTGGACAAGCAGGCCGCGCAGCGCGTCGACGCCGGCGGCGATCTGACGGTCAAGGTCGACGCGATAGGCCTGGACGTCGCGCGAGGCGGTGCTGACGGTGCGCGCCAGATCGCGGGCCGCATCGATGCTGGCCGCGCCCAGGATCGTGTTCGACGCATCGGACGAAAACACCTGGAGCGCATCGCGCAGAACGTCGATCTTGGCCGAGGGGGAATTGCGATTGTCGACGCCGTTGACGATCGTCTGGAGGCGCGAGGACGCCTCGCCGACCGCCGACTGGGCCGCGCTGTCCGAAAGGGCGGAGAGCGCGCTGCGGAACATGTGCGGCTCGTCGGCACGCTGGATCGAATAGACGCGGGCGCCATGTTGCGTCGTCGATACGCGCGCCTCGCGGCGCACATAGTTCTCGTTGCCCGCATCGGAAATATTGCGCGCGGCCAGCTGCGTCTGCTGGGACGCATTGAAGAGCGACGTCTGCGCTATCTTGATGGCCGCCGTCAGCGTCATGACATGTCCCTGCCCATCGACCCGGGCACAGGCTTCATCGGGTTACGATCGCCGGCGGATATCATTTCATCGACACCCCGCAGCCGGCGCATGCGGCGCGCAACTACCGCTTGAGCGTCAACAGCACATCCATCAGGTCCGAGCCGGTCTGGAAGGTTTTCGAGTTGGCCGTGTAGTTGCGCTGCGCCTGGATCATCTCGGTCAACTCCTCGGCGATATCGACATTGGACGCCTCAAGCGCGCCCGAAACCAGCCCGCCGAGCTCATCCTCGCCCGGGAACCCGAGACGGACGTCGCCGCTGTCATCGTTGGCGACGAAGATGTTGCCCGACACGGAGATCAAACGGTCGGGACTGATCACGCTGGCCAGCGGCACGCGGAACAAGGGGCGCAGCGTCTCGTTTTCATATTGCGCATAGACCGTGCCGTCGGCGCCGATGTTGAGCTTTTCGACGGCCGACGGCGCGTTGCCATCGACCGTGACGTCATAAGTCGTGAAATCGGCGGCCAGCTGGGTGCTGCCGCTCAGATCGAACGTCAGCGCCTTGCCGTCGGGAACCGGCACGGTTAGGACGGTTGCGCCGTCAAGCTCGCCGGTCGTTCCGTCGAAGGTCACGGTCTGCGTGGCGAGCGGCCCCGCGCCATAGGGAAAATTGGTGCCCGGCGCGGCCTGAGACTGGTCGAAAACCGCAAGCTCCCAAGTGTTGGCCGCCGTCTTGGTCATGTAGACGTCGAGCAGTTGCGTGCCGCCCAGATTGTCATAGGCGAGCACCGACGATTTGTGCGTGAAGCCGGCAAACGGGTCGTTGGACGAGGGCAGCGGGTCGGTCGAGACCGCCGCATCGGACGGCAGGTTGACCTGGAACCGGCCGAACTGGCTCGGCGCCGCCGTCATCTCGGTGCTGTCGAGACGTACGATCTCGGTGCCGTCGAGGCTGTTGGCCGTCACCGCGGGATCGCCATTGTCGTAGCTGTAGCCGGCCAGATAATAGCCCGCCGAGTTGACGAGCCGGCCTTCCTGGTCGGGCACGAACGAGCCCGCCCGCGTCATGTAGGAGACGCCGTTCTCGTCCTTGACGACGAAGAACCCGCCGCCGTCGACGGCCAGATCGAGCGCCGAATTGGTGAATTGGAGAACGCCCTGCTGGGAGACGTGCTGGCGGACATTGGTGATCACACCACCCGAATTGTGGCTGTTGGGCGAATTGTTGACCACCAGGGTGGAGAACTCCACGCCCAGCTTCTTGTAGCCGGTGGTCGCCGAGTTGGCGATGTTGTCGGCAACCGTCGCAAGCTTGCTGGCCTGACCCTGCATGCCGGACACGCCGGTGCGCATCATACCGTAGAGACTCATCGGACGGACTCCTTCCCACGATTGTGCGGGAAAGACTAAACCGCCAAACTTGCCCGAGGCTGCTCCGGGGTCGCGACCGACGGAGATGCGGCCCGAAGCAGATCCAGATTCAGCCGGTAGCCGAGATAGCGGCGCGAATCGATCACGTTGGCGCCGAGCACCTTGGCAAGCTTCTTGCGCAGCTTGGAGATGTGGCTTTCGATGACGCACTCCTCGACATGCTCCTCCAGCACGCCGTAGACGGCATTGTAGACCTGCGTGCGCGAGGCGCGCCGCTCGCCGTTGCCGGCCAAATATTCGAGCACGCGCCGCTCGCGTCTTGGCAGCGGAAACGGCTTTCCGTCCACGATCGGGTCGCGGCCGTCCATGAAAACCCGCAGGCGGCCGCAGTCGATATAGGTCTTGCTGTCCTGGGCGCGGCGACGGATCGCAGAGATACGGGCCAGAATCTCGCGCACATGGACCGGCTTGCGCACGACGTCGTCGGCGCCGATGTCGAAGCGCTGCAACGTCTCGTTGAGCGAGCCGGTCTCCAGCATGGCGATGATCGGCACCCGGGTCCGGGAGCGCAACGCGCCAATCAGGCGATCCTCGTCGTTCGTCCTTCCGATCAGGAAAGACTGAACGGCCTGGAGCTCTTCAGGCGAGCCCGCCTCCAGCCACTCCTGCATTTCCCCGGAACCAACCCCGTAAACAGAATATCCTATACGTGAAAACATAGCCCGATAAGCGTCCAGTACAGCGTACCGGTCGTCGATGATCACGATCATATGTGTTGCCCGCCAAAATACCCCCAAGATATGCCTTGTTTGGTATGATTGGCCGGACATTCTCTCACCCCCCAATATTTTGCCTATTGCTTTTTCAAGGAAAATCAAAAAATCGACCTTATCGAGCATGGAAAAAGCTTGTCCGGCAAAGGGGTGACGGATCGCGGGCGGGCCGTTAACCGGCCATTAACCATCAAATGATGATTCGCCCGTCGGCCGTCGCGGCCGAAGCGGCGCCGCCTGCGGCCATCGCGGGCTCGCCCGCGTCACCGGGTCCGCCCCGTGCCCCGCCGCCCGATGGCCGGTGTTCGCCGTGATGGAATGCATCGCCCTGCCGGGCCGCGGCATCGCGCGCCGCCCCCTCGTCGAGGCCCTGGCGCAGGGCCGCCTCGCCGCCCACATCGATGCTGGCGCCGGCGAAAGCGCCGCCAAGGGATCTCAGGACGGTCGTGATCGCCTCCTGGTCCGAACCCAGCACGCGGGCGGCCGATGCGCTGTCCGGCGTGAGCGTGACCTGCATCTGCTCTCCCGAAAGGCGCATGGTGACGTTGACCTGTCCCAGATGGGCCGGCTGAAGCTGAATGCGCAGCACCGGAACGGGCTGCCCGTGCGTCGACGCCGCCATCACGCGCGCCACATGGGAGGTGACCGTTTCGCGCATGGGCGCGGGAAGATCGCCCTCGCCCGCAAGGACACGCCCAAGATCGAGCGGCACGGCAAGCGATTGCGGCCTTGCGCCATCGGCCTGACCCGAAACGCCAGTCGCGGGCAAGACCGGCTTGCCGGCCGGTGCCGGCATGATCTTCGCAGCCTTGCCGACATCGGCCCCGGCGACCGCCTCGCCCTTGACGGCGAATGCCGTCCCGGCCGCCATATCCGTGCGCACGGCCGCACCGCCCAGAGCGATATGGGCGCCCTTGTCCGGCCCGCCCCGCGCCGGCACCAGGCCGTCGAGACCGCTCCCGGCCGGGACACGGCCTTCCAGGCCGGCGGGCCCGGAGGGCGCGCGCGGACCGGCGCGGCCGGTGCCCCCTTCGGCGGATCGCGCATTCAGATAGGACATGACCGCCATCACCGCCGCCTCCGGACCGCGGGACTGCGCGGCAGGCGCATCGCGGCCGCCGGCGACAGGGGCTTGGTCGACCTCGCCCGCCCCCCGCACCTGGCCGGCAACGTCCGGTCGAAGCGCCGCATCGGCTCCGGCGGCCCCGCCTGCCTTGAGGGCCGCCTCGATATCGGCGGTCCGGCTTCCGCCTGCCTCGCCGCCGACCGCGCCCAAAAGGTCCGCCGCCGCCTCGCGCCCGCGAGCGCGCTCCGGCTTCGCCGGTGGCGCGCCCTGCCCGTCCGCGGCGTCCGCCTTGGAGCCATCGCCGTTCGGCTCGGCACCGGCGTTTCCGTCTTCGGGCGCGCGCCCCGCCTTGCCGAGAGCCTCGGTGAACGATGCGGCGTCCGTGCCGGCGCGATCGGCGTTGGCTGGTCTTGCGGGCGGCATGCCGCCCGCCGACGGCGCTTGGGCAACGGCAAACTGGTTCATCGGCCCCGTACCTCCAGAACTGACTCGACTTCCCGCAGCATGTCGCGGGCATTGCTGATAAAATCACGATGCTCCGCCGGAGCGTCCGCGCTCGTCGCAGCGGCCGCGTCCCCCGGCTCGGAGCGAGGGGGCGCGACAGGCTCGGCCGCCGCGCCATAACCGGGCAGAACGGTGCGGATATCATTCTCGCGCGGCTGCATCGGCAAGCCGAACGGGCCGGCGTCGCCGCTTTCGGACGAATCGGGCGCGACAGGATCGGCTTGGGGCCCGGCCTCGCCGACATCGCCGCCCGGGCGCGTCATGTCGCGCAGCACGGCACGGGCCACCTCAAGCAGTTCGCGGTCGGCCGGCGGCAGTGCCCGGACATCGATGGCATCGAGCCGGGCGGCGACGGCGGCATGGTCGGCCGTGGCGATGTCGGCCATCAGCGCATAGAGCCGCTGGCGCTGGACGGCCTCCGGCTCGGAGGACGGGGTCCGCGCCGCCCCTGCCGTTTCGGGCGCCTCGCTCCGGGAGGCGTAACGCGCCTGGAGAAAACGCACCAGCTCGAAATTGCCCGAGACGGTGGCCGCCCGCATCTGCCGCGCCACGATGGAGCGGCGATGGGCCGGCGGCATGAAATCGATGATTTCGGCGAGCCGCCGGCGATCGGAAGGACGCGTCAGCGCCGCCCCGCCCCGAACCAGCTCGGCGGCGAAGTCCGAGGCGTAAGGGGAGTTGACGAAGGTGCGCGCATACCGGCTTGCCACGGTCAGGAACGCGGCGTGATCGCCGGCCTGCGCGTGCAGCGGCATCAATCGGCGCAGCGCCGATTCCTCGACCAGCGTGCCGGGCGCCAGCAGAACCGCCTCGCCGAGCCGGTCGATCCGCGCACGCCCGTCTTCGGCATTGATGCCGTTCAAAAGCGCAAGGCCGGCGCCCAGCATGCCGCCGATCGCCAGAGGGCGCGCGCGCGGATCGTCGCTGACGCGGCGCCCGAGCAGGGCGGTGCCCACGGCATCGGCGACCGCCATTTCGGTCTCCTGGTCGATCGCGCCGGCCATCGCTTCATAAAGGCTTGCAAAGGTCGACGGATTGCCCCCGCTCACCGCATAGGCCAGTACCGCATGCCTGTGACCGGCCTCGGCGAACGCGCCGCTTTCAATGGCGGCGAACAGCGCATCGACGATCCGCAACATGCCTGGCTGCATCTGAAAGGCCGCCGCATCGCCGCGCGCGATCTGATCCTGGATGTGGTGCAGGGACCGCACCGCGCCGAGCGGACCGGTCGGAATGTCCGCGTCCGCGCGCGCCCATGCCGGCCCGAAGCCGGTCGCAAGGCACAGCGCCAGGGGCGCGATCGTCCGCATGCCCGCCACGGCTATTCGAGCTCCACGAGGATGTCGATGCGCCGGTTGCGGGCGCTCAGCGGATCGTCGGGGACGGCCAACTCGCGGTCGGCCTTGCCGGTCACCGCGCGGAACCGGTCCTCGGGCACGCCGCCGCGCACGAGCATGTAATAGGCGGCCTGGGCGCGCGCGCCCGACAATTGCCAATTGTCGGAGGAGCCGGCCGCGAACGGGCGCGCGTCGGTGTGCCCTTCGATGCGGATGCCGCCCGCCCGGTCTGCGATCACGCCGCCGACCTTTTCGAGCGCGACGACAAGCGGCGGCGAGGGAATGGCCGAGCCGATCTCGAACATGGGGATCTGGAGATTGTCGGTCAGCGAGATCAGGATCGCGTCCGGCCGGGCCTCGACCGTGAGCTGCTCGACCAGAACATGGCCTTCGCCGAAAGTCTCGCCCAGGGCCTCGGTCAGGGCGTCACGCAACTGTTCGGCCTGCCGGCGCACCCGCGCGGTCGCCTCGTCCACCACCGGCTCGTCCGCCACCGGCTCCGCCACCTCCTCACCGGCCGCTTCGACCTGCCGCGGCGCGCCGTCGCGCGCGGCGGAACCGGGGCCCGCGCCGTCGCCGGCCGCATCGGCCTCTCCCACCTGCCCCAGGTTCGGTGGCGCGGGCGGATGGCCGGTATCCGAGAGCGTGATGTCCGGCAGCGCCTCCTGCGGCATTTCCGTCCAGCGCTCGGGCGCGAAGGGATCGAAGAAGGTGTCGGAGGGCGCATCGGCCTTTTCGGTCAACCAGGACCGGGCGCCGCCCATCGGCCCGCCTGGCGCCGCATCGCCGGCCTCGAACGCGCCGGCGATGCGGTCGAGCGCTTCGTACGGGTCGGCGAAGAACGCGGCACTGCCGGCGGCCGCGCGGGCATTGGCGGCCCCGCCGCCTTCCGCCGCGCCCGTCTCGCCGGAGCCGCCCTCGGCGGGAAGCGCCTCGACGTCCTGGATGCCCTTGGCGTCGTAAAGGCCCTTC
>NZ_CFIFWG010000160.1:0-3732 GCF_984466335.1 Roseitalea sp.
GGCAACGCACGGGCCGCATCGCCGCCGCGCCCGGCACCGACCTTGAAAGAGGGGCGCATTGGCGCTAACGCCTTGCCACGGTTCGGCCAAGGAGGGGCGCCATGGCATCGGTGGACACGGGTTTGCAACTGGTGCCCGTCATCTTGTGCGGCGGGGCCGGCTCGCGCCTCTGGCCCATGTCGCGGGACGACAAGCCCAAGCAGTTCCACACGCTGTTCGGCCAGGACAGCCTGATTGCCGGCACGCTCGCCCGGCTGCCCGAAGGCCCCTATGAGGACATCGCCTTTTCGGCCCCCTGCGTGATCGGAAGCGCCGGCCAGGCCGCGCTCCTTCAGGAGCACCTTCGGCACGTTGACCGCCATCGCCTCGTGCTTGAGCCGGCCATTCGCGATACCGCCGCCGCGATCGCCGCGGTGACGGCCATCCACGAGGCCGAGGACGACCGGACGCTGTTGCTCGTGCTGCCGTCCGATGCCAGGATCGATGATGCCGACAGCTTCCGCCGAACGGTCGCAAAGGCGGCGCGGACCGCCGCCGCGACCGACGCGATCATGACGATCGGCATCGCGCCGAGCCGGCCCGAAACGCAATATGGCTATATCGAGACCGGCGATCCGCTGGGCGAGGGAATGGCCGTCCGCCGGTTTCGCGAAAAACCCGATCCCGAGACCGCCCGATCCTATCTCGAAAGCGGCCACTTTCTGTGGAACGCGGGCATGTTCCTGTTCCGGGCGGGCCGCATGGCAGATGCGTTCCGGGCGCTGCGGCCGCAGATCTGGCGGGCGGCTTCGCAAGCTGCGGCGCGGGCGCGCCGCGAGGACAATCGCGTGTGGCTCGAAGCGGCCAGCTTCTCGGCCGCCGACAAGGTTTCCATCGACTATGCCATCATGGAGAAGGCCGGCAACATAGGCGTCGTGCCCGCACCGTTCGCATGGGACGATCTGGGCTCGTGGGCGCAGCTCTACGACCATGCGCCCAAGGACGAGGCCGGCAATGCCGCAACCGGCGACGTGATCGCCATCGAGGCGAAGGGCAACCATGTCCGCGCGGCCGATGCGGTCGTGGCGGTGGCCGGCGTCGACGATCTCGTCATCGTCGCCGAGGACCGCAAGGTGCTGGTGACGCGCCGGGACGCCACGCATCTGGTCAAGGACGTGACGGGCGCCTACAAGTCCGGGTTCGCCGGCCGGGCGCCGCACGACCGCTCCAAGCCCGCGATCAGGCGGTGGCTGTTCGAGACCTGCCTGCCCCTTTGGGCGCAAAAGGGCGTCGACATGGTCCAAGGCGGCGTGCACGAGGTGCTCGGCCTCGACGGCGAGCCCGGACACGCCCCGCGCAGGCGCCTGCGCGTCCTGGCCCGTCAGATCTTCAGCTTCGCCCACGGGCGCCATATCGGCTGGCAGGGCGCGCCGCCCGGCCTTCTTGGGGCCCTGTTCGAGACGCTCACCGAAACCGGCTGGCACTCCGCCGAGGGCGGCTTCATCCACCTGTTCGAACTGGACGGGTCCGTCGGGGACGACCGCCGTGACAGCTACGACCAGGCATTCGCGCTGCTGGCGCTGGCCGCGCTCCATCGCACGGGCGACTTCGCCGATGCGCGGGTCTGGGCCGACCGGACACTGGCCTTCATGGACGCGCGGCTCGCCGATCCGGCCCATGGCGGGTTCATCGAGGACACCGCCGGCACGGCCCCGCGCCGCGCCAATCCGCACATGCATTTCCTGGAGGCCATGCTGGCCTGGCACGAGGCCACGGGCGAGGCGGCGTTTCTCGATCGCGCCGAAGCGGTCGTCGACCTGTTCCAGGCCCGCTTCTTCGATCCCGAAACGGGCACGCTGGGCGAGTTCTTCGCCGACGACTGGTCGCGCCTGACGAACGATCCGGCGCACACCGCCATCGAGCCCGGCCACCATTACGAGTGGGCGTGGCTGCTGCTGCGCTTTCTCGACCGGCGCGACCGGCCGGGCCTTGAAGCGCAGGCGCGCCTCTTGTTCGCCACCGCGCGCGCCTTCGGCCACCATGCGGCGACGGGCGCGGCGGCAAACGCCGTGCAGCCCGACGGCGCGGGCCTTTCGAACCGCGCCCGATGCTGGCCCCAGACCGAGGCGCTCAAGGCCGCGATCGCGTTCGAGCGGCGGGGCCTTGCCGGCGCGTCGGGATTGCGCGCCCGGATGATCGACGTCCTGTTCGATCACTATCTGGCGCGTCCCGTGCCGGGCGGCTGGATGGACCTGATCGACGATCGCGGCCGGCCGCTTGCCGGGGACATGCCCGCCAGCATGGTCTATCATGTGCTGGTCGCGCTCGCCGAGCACCTTCAGGCCGACTGACGGCCGTCCTGGGCGCCGGCGACCAGGGCGGCGGGGCGAAAGGCGACCGTCAGCGGCGATTCGCTCGCGATGCGCCTTTGCAGCGCCGCTTCGGCTTCGGCGCCGAGCGCCTGTTCCCATTCGCGCAGCGTTGCCCGATAGGTGCCGAGCGCGCTCATGACCGCCCTTTTCTGTTCGCGCGAGGCGTGCGCGAGCATCCTCACCGACAGGCACAGCACTTGTTCGGTGGCGCCGAACGAGGCCCCTGTCACGGGCACCGCGATCACCGCCTGCCGTCCGATGAAGCCGCAGGCGGGCGCATTGGTGTCGAGCGCGGCGCCGACGACTCCGATCGCCGGGCGCGCATCGCCATAGCGCGCCAGCGCGGCCGGCACCGGGCCATTCTCCGCAAGCCGCACGAGCGTCGTGCCCTGCCGCCCCTCCTCGACATCCAGAAGCGCGGCCCATTCGATCGCGTCGATCAGCCGCGAGACCGAGGCGAGCGCCTTGCGGTTGTCGAACGACATGCGGCTGTCGGCAAGGCCGAGCCCGGCGAGCGCGTCGCGCACCGTCGACGACAGGGCGTCCTCCGGGCGGCTCGTTCCCACCGTGACGGTCTTGGCCTGATGGCGGATCGTGTCGACCGGGCGCGCGGTCTCTTCGAACGCGGCCCGCAGGCCGGGCAGGGTATCCTGGGCAAGCGCCTCGATCGTCTCCGCTCCGCGCATCCGCCGCGCAAGCTTGGCGATCCGCGCCAGATGGTGCGCGCCCAGGCCCGAATCGAACGCGCCGTCGGCGGCTTCGTCGACAAAGGCGTCGAGCGCCCCGGCCAGGGCGGCCGCATCGACGTCCCGATCGCCCATCGCGGCAAGGCCGAGATCGGCCACGATCGGCTTGAGCTTGCGCGCGCCCTCGTCGATCGCCCGTGCCGCGTGGAAGCCGAACAGGTGCCCGGCCACGGTCGCCAGAACAAAGGCCAGATCGGCGCCGATGGCCGGCAGGGCGATCACGCGCTCGGCATGGTCCGCAAAGGCGTCCGCGTCGGCGCCGCGCGTGGCGAACACGACCGGCCGGCCATTGTGGGCCTCGAAGATCGCCACTTCCTTGACGACATCGCCGACCAGATCGCCGGGCAGGTCGTTGGCGACGACCAGCGTCAGCGGCTCGGTCGAAAGGTCGATGTGCTTCTTGTCCTCGGTATAGTCGACCGGGATCGACTTGTAGCACAGCTCCGAGAGCTTGATCCGGATTTCGAGCGCGGCGATGTGGTTGATACCCGATCCGGTGACCGCCCAGTAGCGCGAACGGGGGGCCAGGTCGCGGGCGCACGCGGCGATATGGGCCTCGTCCGCCAGCACCTGGGCGATCAGGTCCGGCAACCTCTCCATCTCGCCCGTCTCGTAGGCGAGTTCGACATCGGTCA
>NZ_CFIFWG010000160.1:3742-7179 GCF_984466335.1 Roseitalea sp.
CCAGGAACAGGGCGGTCAGCTTGCCCGCCGCGATCTGCGAATAGAACGCCTTGGTCGAGGCCACCGACATTTCGACGTCGCGGCCGTCGGACGTGTAGAGCACCGACTGCGCCTTGCGCACCAGGTCCGAACTGCGCCGGTTGACGATGGCGTGGACGAAGGCGCCGCGCTCGCGGGCCAGGTCGACCGCGCGGTTGGTGTCCGTCGTCGTGCCCGACTGCGAGACCGCGATCACCAGCGCATCGGTGAAATCATAGGCGTCGATATCCGCCGAAAGCTCCGACGACCGCACCGCCTGCACCGGAACGCGCAGGCGCGCTTCGCGCGACAATGCGCGCTCGACAAGATGGCCGATGCCGACCGCCGCCACGCCGGCGGTGCCCTGACCGATGACATAGATGCGCGACAGCCCGCCCTTGAGCGCTTCGCGCAGGCCGGCCCAGATGTCGTGCGGCAACCGATCGAACGCGACGAGGCCCTTGCGCCGCCGGAACCGCCCGCGCAGCGTCTTGGTCACGCTCGACGGCCCGTCATGGATTTCCTTTTCCAGATAGGTGTCGAAGCCGCCGCGATAAATGTCGCGCGCCCAGATCCCGATCGGGTCGAACCTCAGCTTGGCCTCGGTGCCGTCATTGACGGTGCGCATGCGCGCGGCATCTTCATCGGCATGAAGATGGATGACGGACCCGCCGGCGACCGAGCGCGCCAGATTGGCCGCCTGCCGTGCCGCGTTGCAGAGCCCGTAGACCTCCGAGGCGAACATGAAGCCGTCGACCCGCCGGGCCGCGTAAAGGCCCTGGCCGGAGCCTTTCTGGGCCAGCAGCGCCTCGCCCGGCATCGACGGGTCGATGCAGCCGATGGCGACCGAACCGTCGAGCCGTCGAACCGCGCCGCGGAACCGTTCGAGCCGGTCGCCATTGTCGGCATCGCCCAGACGGTCCGCCAGCGGGATCACCTTGGCGTCGGTCGTGATCGCCGGATCGACCGCGCCCTGCCGATTGGTGACCAGTTCGGCCATCAGTTCGGCGTGATTGTCGACATCGCCGTTGAGCGCATACATCGCGCCCAGGGCCGCCGCCGGATCGGTGGCCTCGTCCGCCGTCAGGGACGGGTTGTGCGGGTGGCAGTTGGCGACCGAGATGACCCCGTGCGAGGCCCAGCGCGTGTGCGACAGGATGGATGCGCGCCGCGCGCCGCCCGCCAGCGTCCACAACAGGGCGTCGGCGGCGATCGCCGCGCGCAGCGCCGCGCCATTGTCGCCCAGCCGCCCCACCAGATTGGCCGTCTTGTAGCTGAAGGTGATCGTCGTGCCCGCCTTGCCGCGCGGGGTCGCATGCACCGCGCGGTGGCCGGCGTGAAGGTCGGCGGCGCGCGCGGCCAGTTCGCCGGCCATCGCCGCGGGCAGCCGGTCGACACGATCGGCCGGCACGTCGATCTGAAGGGCGATGCCGGCCGAATCGCGGCCGCGCACCTCAAGCCTGTCGATCGCGCGCAGCACATATTCGGTGGCGACGGCCACATGCAGCACCGTCGTCCCTTCAAGATCGGTCCCGGCGGCGACCAGCGCCCGCGCCGCGGCCGCGTGATCGGCCAGTTCCGCCGAAAGCTGCCAGCCCATGTCGCGCAGCGCCTCGATCAGCGGGTCCAGATCGGTGCGTCCGCCTTTCGACAGGGCGGTAAGGGCGGTTTCGTGCGCGGCAAAACCCTCGGCGAGCCGCCGCACGGCCGCTTCCAGCGCGGCGTCGAGCGCCACCCGCCGAACGGCGGCGATCGACATCATCGCATCGAAGCGCGCCTTGAGCGTGCCGACCGCGCCGTCGAGCCATTCGAGGGCGCCTTCGCCGGGCTCGACCGCGCTGGCCGCCTCGCTCAGGTCGAGCAGGAATCGCGTGTCGATCCCGTCTGTGGAAAACTCCCTGGTGACGTAGCCGGCAATGCCGCACATGTTCTGTCCCCCTCGCCCGCCGCGCCCTGTGGCGCCTTCGACGGCAACGCTTTGAAGCCGGCACGAGCCCGGGGCGCAACACCGAATCACGCCCAGGCGATCACTTCGCGCATCAACCTGTTATCAGCGACAGGCCGACCGCAAGGGCCGTTCCGCGGCCGCGTCGAACGGCCCGACCATCATCGGACACGGAATATGACAGTTGTGTGATTGCGTGATTTTTGCAACGCTCCGCCAATATTTCGCCGCAAAGCGCATGTTAATTTACGGTTAACGGCGAAAGCCGTCGTCCGGCTTAGGCCCGTCCCCCGCCGATCCGGACAAGTGGCAGCCTAATCCCCCTCTCCGGGCTGCCACTTCTGCTTCTCAAGCCATCATGCGCGACCTCCGCATGATGGCTTTTTTTGAGCGGCCGTGTCTTTGGTTTTGACATGCTCCGGCCCGGCGCCCATCAATCGCGTTCAGCCCAGCCTGACCATGGAGCCCGCGATGAACCCTACCGATCTGCCCCTGCAACCGGTTCTGGACGCACTCGACGATTCGGTCGATGCCGGCCTTGAACGCCTGTTCGCCCTTTTGCGGATCAGGTCGATCTCCACCGATCCCGCCTTTGGCGACCAGTGCCGGGCCGCCGCCCGATGGCTGGCCGACGATCTTGCCTCGATCGGCTTTGACGCGTCGGTGCGCGACACGCCGGGCCACCCGATGGTCGTCGCCCACCATGACGGGCCAGCCGGGGCGCCGCACGTCCTGTTCTACGGCCATTATGACGTCCAGCCCGTCGACCCGCTCGACCTTTGGGAGGACGACCCGTTCGCGCCGGCGCTCAAGGAGCGCGACGGCGTCACGGTGATCAGCGGACGCGGCGCGTCCGACGACAAGGGGCAGTTGATGACCTTCGTCGAGGCGTGCCGCGCCTACAAGGCCGTCCACGGCGCGCTGCCGTGCCGGGTGACGATCCTGTTCGAGGGCGAGGAGGAGAGCGGGTCGCCCTCGCTCAAGCCGTTCCTTGAGGCCAACGCCGAAGAGCTCGGGGCGGAGGTCGCGCTCGTCTGCGACACGTCCATGTGGGACAGCCGGACGCCCGCCATCTCGGGCAGCCTGCGCGGCATGGTGGGCGAGGAGATCACCGTGCGCGCGGCCGACCGCGATCTGCATTCGGGCCATTATGGCGGCGCGGCGGCCAATCCGCTGCATATTCTCAGCGCGATCCTCGCCGGCATGCACGACGAGGCGGGCCGGGTGACGATCCCCCACTTCTATGACGGCGTCGAGGAGGTTCCGGCCCAGCAGCTCGAAAGCTGGAAGGCCCTTGGCCTGACCGACGCGGCGTTCCTGGGCGAGGTCGATCTCAAATATCCGTCCGGCGAGGCGGGACGCAGCGTGCTGGAGCTGACATGGGCGCGCCCGACCGCCGAGGTCAACGGCGTCACCGGCGGCTATACGGGCGAAGGGTTCAAGACGGTCATTCCGGCCGAGGCTTCGGCGAAGA
>NZ_CFIFWG010000161.1:0-7149 GCF_984466335.1 Roseitalea sp.
CGCATAGGTGGCCGCATCGTTCAGGCAATCGACGGCGAGGAACCTGTCGCCGGCGAAGTAGAAGTGCGAAACACTGCCCTGGCGCCTGCCGGGGCGGACGACGACCCGGTCATAGCCGCGATTGAAACCGGCGATCTGAAGCTTCATGTCATATTGGTCCGACCAGAACCATGGCTGCGGATCGTAGATGACGTCCCCGCCCATGATGTTGGCGGCGACGACGCCCGCCTGATCGTGCGCGTTCTGCACCGATTCAAGGCGTGTCGGCATGTGATGGAACGGAAAGACCGTGCAGTCGCCGCAGGCATAGATGGCCGGATCGCAGGTGCGGCCATGCGCATCGACGCTGATGCCGACCGCGACTTCGAGCCCGGCGGCCTCGGCCAGCTCCGCGTTCGGCACGATGCCGATGCCGACCACGACCAGATCACAGGGAAGGGGCGTGCCGTCCGCCAGTTCGACGGATGCGGCCCCGCCCGCGCCATCATCGGCGATGCGCCCGATCTGCGTGTTCTCAAGGACGCTCACGCCATGGCTTTCGTGCAGGGCACGAAAGGCGTCGGCGGTCTCGCGGCAGGCCACGCGCTGAAGGATGCGCGGCGCGGCCTCGATCACGGTCACCCGCATGCCCTTCTTGGCGGCCTCCGCCGCCGCCTCAAGGCCGATATAGCCGCCGCCGACCACCACCAGCCGGCGACCCTCGGCCATTTTCGCCGTCAGCGCGTCCGCATCGCCCAGATCGCGCATCGTGTGGACGTTCCGGAGCGTCCCGCCGATTTCCGCCGGCAGCTGCCGCGCGCGCGCGCCGGTCGCCAGCACCAGCGTGTCGTAGCCGGTCCGGGCGCCGTCGCCGGTGGCGACCTCCCTGGCCCGACGGTCGATGCCGACGACACGGCTCGACAGATGCGCCTTGATGCCTTTGTCGTCGTACCACTGCTCCGGCCGGAGCTTGAGGCGTTCGATGTCCATGGCGCCCGACATATAGGCCTTGGAGAGCGGCGGACGCTGATAGGGCAACGCGTCCTCCTCGCTCAGAAGCGTGATCGCGCCGCCGAACCCATGCTTGCGCAGCGCGTCGGCGACGGATATGGCGGCGTGGCTTCCGCCGATGATGACGACGCGCTCGACCAAGGCCTTCCCTCGAAACGAAAACAGCTCCCGAAACTGCCTTCTAGAGCGATTCCAGCGAAAGTGGGAATCGGTTTCGACCCAGAAATCGCCGCTGAACAAAGACTTGGGACGCTTGCGTCATTGAACGAAAAGCGAAAGCGCTCCGGGGATGCGCGTCGTCATCGACTTCCTGAACTGGTGGTACCTGCGGGAGACCGCGCTCGAATTCACCCGGCGCGATCGCACGGCCCCGGCGTTCCGGACGTGCCCGCATTCTTGGTTCCGCAGGGGCGCTCGGCTCGGCCGGCCATGGCGCGGCCAAGCTGCACGAAGCCGGCGGTCCATGTCACAGATCGCCCAGCCTGAGCGCGGGGTCATAGTCGCGGTCCGGCACGTCCTTGACCACGGCCTGCCCGCACCTCATCTGCGCCGTCACCGGATCGAACGCGTAAACCGGCGCGCCATGCAGCGTCCAACCGCTGCCAAGGGCCGCCGTGACCTTGTGGCAAAAGGCCGGATCATCAAATCCGGTGAGCAGTCGGTAGGCCTTCATCGGCATGTTCGTCTCCGTTTTCGTCGGCGTTCAAGCGCGCCTCGGCCATCGCGCGGGCGAGCAAGGCCTCGGCTTGGCGCAGGTGAAGCCGTTCGGCCATGCCGCCCTCGAAGGCGATTACGCCGCGTCCTTCATGTTCGGGCCTGGCGAACGCCGCGATCAGGCGCCGGGCCCGCGCCACGGCATCCGGGCCGGGCGAGAAGGCGGCATTGGCCGGCGCGATCTGGCCGGGGTGGATCAGCGTCTTGCCGTCGAACCCCATCGCCGCTCCCTGCCGGCATTCGGCGATACAGCCTTTAACGTCGCCATGATCGTTGAACACGCCGTCGAGCGCGGCGATGCCGCCCGCGCGCGCGGCAAGGACGATCTGCATCAGCCAGCCATGGGCGTGATCGCGCGCCGAAGGCCCGGCGAGCCCCGTTTCCTTGACGAGGTCGTTGGTCCCCGCGACCAGGCAGTCGAGCGGCGCTTGCAAGGAGCGGCGCAGATCGGCGATCGCCGCCGCGTTCAGGATGCCGCGCGGCGTTTCGATCATCGCCCACAGCCGCAGCGTGTCGGGCGCGTCGGTCTCGGCCAAAGCGTCGGCGACCGCGCGAACGGTCCCCGGAGCGTCGACCTTGGGGATCAGGACGGCATCGGGCATCGCAGCGCGCGCGGCCAGCAGATCCTCGCCGCCCCAGGGCGTGTCGAGCGCGTTGATGCGGATGATGCGCTCGGCGCGTGCCGGGCGCGCGCCGGCGAGATGAGCGCGCACCATCTCGCGCGCCGCGTTCTTGGCCTCCGGAGCGACCGCGTCCTCAAGGTCGTAGATCACCACGTCGCAGGCCAGCGACCGGACCTTGCGCATCGCGCGTTCCCGGTCGCCGGGCACGTAGAGCGCCGAGCGGCGCGGTCGGATTGCGGAAGCCTCGGTCATGCGCCCTTGTGCCGCCGAAGCGCGGCCCGGCGCAAGCCCGGATCGCGACTTGACGCCGACACTTCATTTCCCGCGCCGCCTTTGCTAATCGAGCCAAGGCCAGAAACACAAGAGGCATCATGGACAAGTTCGACAAGCTCACCGGTGTCGCCGCGCCCCTGCCGATCATCAACATCGACACCGACATGATCATCCCCAAGGACTATCTGAAGACGATCCGGCGCACCGGGCTCGCAAAGGGCCTTTTCGCCGAGATGCGCTACAGGGAGGACGGCGCGCACGATCCCGACTTCGTGCTCAACAAGCCCGCCTACAAGGACGCCAGGATCCTGGTCGCCGGCGACAATTTCGGCTGCGGATCCTCGCGCGAGCACGCGCCCTGGGCGCTGCTCGACCACGGCATTCGATGCGTCATCTCGACCAGCTTCGCCGACATCTTCTACAACAATTGCTTCAAGAACGGCATCCTGCCGATCGTGGTTACGCCCGAAGATCTCGAAAAGCTGCTGGACGATGCGGGACGGGGCGCCAACGCGGTGCTGACCGTCGACCTTCAAGCGCAGGAGATCCGCGGGCCCGACGGCGGCGTGATCGGCTTTGACATCGATCCGCACCGCAAGCACTGCCTGCTCGAAGGGCTCGACGATATCGGCTTGACGCTCGAAAAGGCGCCGTCGATCGACAGCTATGAAAACCGCGCGGCCGCAAGCCGCCCCTGGGCCTGACGACGACGCATCGTGCGCCCTTCAATGCCCATAAGGGTCGGACAGGCGGTCGCGGGCGGACGGCGAACAGGCCCGACCGCACGGCGCGATGACGGCGATTGACATTGGTCCGGTCAGCGACCAGAAGGTTTTCGGGGTCTATCGGGCCTTGCATTTGAGGGCCATCGCCGCACAAAGGCGCCACAATCATGACTGACAGAATATTCGCAGAAACGGCGCGTATCATCGCCGAGAAGATCGAACGCGATCCCTCGGAGATCACGCCGGAGACAGAGCTTTCGACGATCGACATACAGTCGCTTGAACTTGCCGAGGTCATTTTCGACCTTGAGGACATGTTCGACATAGAAATCCAGCTGAACGCCGCCGACGCCTGGGAGACGCTGAAGACCGTCGGCGATGTCTGCGATTCGGTGCGGGGGCTTGTCGAAAAGAGCGACGCCGCGTGAGCCGACCGCGTATCGTCATCACCGGCATGGGCGGCATCAGCGCCCTGGGTGTCGACGCGGCGTCGATCTGGGCGGCCATGAAGGCCGGAACCTGCGGCATCGGCCCGATCGACATTCCCGAAAAGGGCGAGCTGAAGGCCTCGATCGCCGCCCAGCTCGGCGCACTGCCCGAGCACGGTTTCGAGCGCCGCCTTCTTCTGACGACAAGCCGGTTCGGCCTTCTGGCGATGATCGCCGCCAAGCAGGCCATGGCGCAGGCGGGCCTTGAGGCGAACGGGCCAGGCGCCGACCGGATCGGCGCCATCGTCGGCACGGGCATCTTCGGTGGCGACGTGATCGACGCCAACTACAGGGCCATCCTGCTCGAAAAGAAGAAGCGCACCGACATCTTCCTTGTTCCCCAGGCGATGCCGTCCTCTCCGGCGGTCCACGTCTCCATGGCCTTCGGCCTCAAGGGTCCGGTCTACGGCACGAGTTCGGCCTGCTCGTCGGCCAACCATGCCTTCGCCGCCGCGCTCGATACGCTGCGCGCGGGCCGTGCCGACATCATGCTGGCCGGCGGCGCGGACGCCCCGCTCAATTTCGGCGTGCTCAAGGCGTGGGACTCCATGCGCATTCTGTCGCGCAATGGCTGCCGGCCCTTTTCGGCCGACCGTGACGGCCTCGTGCTCGGCGACGGCGCGGGCATTGCCGTCCTGGAGACCGAGCATCATGCGCGCGCGCGCGGCGCGACGATCCTCGCCGAACTGGCCGGCGCCGGCATGACGGCGGATGCGGGCGATATCGTCGCGCCCGACATGGATGGCGCGGCGCGCGCCATGGAGCAGTGTCTCGCCGATGCCGACCTTGCGCCCGCCGACGTCGGATACATCAACGCCCACGGCACCGGAACGCTCGGCAACGACAGGACCGAGACGCAGGCGATCCGCCGCGCCTTCGGCGCGCATGCCGATGCATTGGCCGTTTCGTCGACCAAGTCGATGCACGGCCACTGCATGGGCGCCTCCGGGGCGCTTGAGATCATCGCCGCCGTCGGCGCGCTGCGCGACGGCGTTCTGCCGCCGACGATCGGCTATGAGACGCCCGATCCCGAATGCGATCTCGACTATGTGCCCAATGCGGCGCGCAGAGCCGATGTGGGCGCGGTCTTCAGCAACGCGTTCGCCTTCGGGGGGGCGAACGCGGTTATCGCCCTCAAGCGGGCCTGACGGCGATGCGCCGGCCGGCGCCGGCCAGGACCCAACGCATGGGACCCAAGGCATGGGGCCCAAGGCATGGGACGCAAGGCGTTGAGTCGGCGGCCCGAACCGCCTAGAAACGGGGCCAGCTTTCCCGCAAAGACGAGACCCTTCCATGACCACGCGTTCCCTCTTCCTGCTGCCCGGCGACGGCATCGGCCCCGAAGCCATGGCCGAAGTCACCAAGCTGATCAACCATATGAACGAGGCGGAGGGGGCGGGCTTCGTCGCCGAAACGGGCCTGGTGGGCGGGTGTGCCCATGACACCCATGGCGAGGCGATCTCCGAGGCGGACATGGACAGGGCGATGGCCGCCGACGCGGTCCTTCTGGGCGCGGTCGGCGGGCCGAAATGGGACGGCGTGCCCTATGAGAAGCGCCCCGAGGCGGGCCTTTTGCGCCTGCGCAAGGATATGGAACTGTTCGCCAACCTCAGGCCCGCGATTTGCTACCCGGCGCTCGCCGACGCCTCCTCGCTCAAGCGCGACGTGATCGAGGGGCTCGACATTCTGATCGTGCGCGAGCTGACGGGCGGGGTCTATTTCGGCGAACCCAAGCAAATCGCCGATCTGGGCGACGGACAAAAGCGCGCGATCGACACCCAAGTCTACGACACGTTCGAGATCGAGCGCATCGCCGGCATCGCCTTCGAACTGGCGCGGACCCGGCGGAATGCGGTCTGCTCGATGGAAAAGCGCAACGTGATGAAGTCGGGCGTTCTGTGGAACCAGGTGGTGACCGCCTCGCACGCGGACAATTATGCCGATGTGGCGCTGACGCACATGCTGGCGGACGCCGGCGGCATGCAACTGGTGCGCTGGCCCAAGCAGTTCGACGTGATCGTCACCGACAATCTGTTCGGCGACATGCTGTCGGACGTCGCCGCCATGCTCACCGGCTCGCTCGGCATGCTGCCGTCGGCCTCGCTCGGCGCGCCCGACGCGGCCACGGCAAAGCGCAGGGCGCTCTACGAGCCGGTGCACGGTTCGGCGCCCGACATTGCCGGCCAAGGCATCGCCAACCCGATCGCGATGATCGCCTCCTTTGCCATGTGCCTGCGCTATTCGTTCGCCATGACCGGGGAGGCGGGCCGCCTTGAGGCCGCCATCGCCAAGGTTCTCGACGATGGCCTGCGCACGGCCGACATTGCGGGCGAGGGCGAGGCGCGCGTGTCGACCGCGCAAATGGGCGATGCGATCGTCGCCGCCTATGCGGCCGGGTGAGCCCGCGCGCCGCGGCGCCCGGACCCGATCGACGCCGCCCGATTGACATTGGGCGCGCATTCCGGCACAGGACGGCCACCATGCGCTTCACGATCAAGAAGACCATCGCGATCTGACCCGTTCCGCCCCACACTCTCCCCGGGGCGGGAAGAGTGGCGCACGACCGCAAGCGGGGGAGACAGGAGACGGGAACCATGGGTTTCAAAATCGCCATCGCGGGCGCGACCGGCAATGTCGGCCGCGAGATGCTCGATATCCTCGCCGAGCGGGGCTTTCCGGCCGATACGGTCGTGCCGCTCGCCTCGCGCCGCTCCGTCGGCCAGGAGGTGTCGTTCGGCGACGGGACGATCAAGGTGCAGGCGCTCGAAGGGTTCGACTTCTCCGACACCGATATCTGCCTGATGAGCGCGGGCGGCTCGGTCGCCAAGGAATGGGCGCCGAAGATCGCCGCGCGGGGCTGTGTCGTCATCGATAATTCGTCCGCTTTCCGTTATGACGCCGACGTGCCGCTGATCGTGCCCGAGGTGAACGCGGACGCCGTCTCCGGCTTCACCAGGCGCAACATCATCGCCAATCCGAACTGCTCGACCGCCCAGCTCGTCGTCGCCCTCAAGCCGCTGCACGAGGCGGCCACGATCAGGCGTGTCGTGGTTGCGACCTATCAGTCGGTCTCCGGCGCCGGCAAGGAAGGCATGGACGAACTGTTCGCGCAGACGCGCGCGGTCTATGTCGCCGATCCGGTCGAAAACAAGACGTTCACCAAGCGGATCGCCTTCAACCTGATCCCCCATATCGACGTCTTCATGGAGGACGGATCGACCAAGGAGGAATGGAAGGTCGTCGCCGAGACCAAGAAGATGCTCGATCCGAAGATCAAGGTGACCTGCACCGCCGTGCGCGTGCCGGTCTTCATCGGCCATTGCGAAGCGGTCAACA
>NZ_CFIFWG010000162.1:0-3964 GCF_984466335.1 Roseitalea sp.
ATGCCGACGCGGTCGAGCAGGTCTGCGATATGGGCGCGCGCCCGAACCCTGGACATGCCCGCATGCAGCCGCAGCGGCTCGATCAGCTGGTCGCCGACCGTGTGCACCATCGAAAAGGCGCTCATCGGCTCCTGAAAGATCATGCCGATCTCGCTGCCGCGCAGGCGGCGGTGCCGGCCTTCGGGTTCGCGCGCCAGGTCCACCGCGCCCAGCAGCTTGGAGGCAAAGCCGATCTTTCCGCCGGTCACCCGCACCGCCCCTGGCAACAGCCCCATGATGGACAAGGCGGTCAGGCTCTTGCCGGAGCCGCTCTCGCCGACGAGCGCGACGGCCTCGCCCCGGCGGATCGACAGCGAGACCCGGTCGACCAGGCTGGTCGTCCGCCTGGCCGCAAGGCCGATGCTCAGCGCATCGATGGTCAGGATGTTCGCCGCGTTCGCGCCCATGGCCGCCTCAATAGCTCTGCGGGTCGGCGGCATCGCGCACGCCGTCGCCGATGAAGTTGAGCAGCAGCACGACCAGCACCACGACAAATCCGGGGATCAGGTACCAGGGCGTCAGGATGATCGCCGAGATCGACTGGGCCGGCAGCAGCAGCACGCCCAGGCTGACCACCGGCTCGCGCAGGCCCAGGCCCAGGAAGCTGAGCGAGGTTTCGGCGATCACGATGGTGGAAAAGGCAAGCGTCAGGTCGACGATCAGATAGCCGGTGAAGGAGGGCAGCATGTGGCGCCGGAAGACCGTCGTCGGCCCGCAGCCGGCCAGCCGCGCGGCCAGCACATGCGCGTCATCGTGCATGGCGATGATGCGCGAGCGCACGCGGCGCGCAAGCACCGTCCAGCCGATCAGGGACAGGATCACGGTCATGATCATGTAGGTCTGGATGGCCGACCAGTCGCGCGGCACGGCCGCGGCCACCGTCAGCCACAAGGGCAGCGTGGGGATCGATTGCAGAAACTCGACGATGCGCATCGAGACGGTGTCGAAGAGCCCGCGCACATAGCCGGCCAGCCCGCCGATCATGATGCCGAGCACGAAGGCGACAAGCACCGAAATCGCGCCGACCGAGAGCGAGGTGCGAAACGCATAGATGGTGCGCGAGAAGATGTCGCGGCCGAGCCGGTCCGTTCCGAACAGATGCAGATAGCCGTCGGGCACGCCGAACAGCCGCCGGTCGCTCTCGATCAGTCCGAACCAGGTGTAGGGTTCGCCGCGCACGAGGAACCGCACCGGCCAACTGTCATCGTCCTGGATTTGCGTCACGCGCCGCAACGTGACCGGGTCGCGCTCGGTGATCCGCGCGCGCACATTGAGCTGCACCCGCCCGTCCGGCGTGACGAGCCCGATGCCCATGGGCTGACCGTCCGCATGGGCGCGGTTGCGCGCCTGGGGGCTGTAGGGCGCGAAGAACTCGGCGAACAGCGCGATCACGATCAGCCCGACCAGCGCCCACAGGCTGACCAGCGCCAGCCGGTTGGCGGCGAAGGCCCGGCGCGCAAGCTGCAGGCGGCTGAGATGGGCCGTCCCGCTCACGCCTGCACCCCCATGCGGATGCGCGGGTCGAGCCGGAACAAGATGAGATCGGAAATCAGCGTGCCGACGACGACCAGCACATAGTAGATCAACAGGATTCCACCAGCGAGCGGCATGTCCTGGCTGATCAGCGATTGCAGGAAGACCGGCCCCATCTCGGGCAGCGACAGGACGATGCCGACGATCGGCGCGCCGGACACGATGGCGGTGATCTCCCAGCCGAGCGTCGCCGCGATCGGCACGATAGCGACCCGCGCCGGATAGCGCCACACCGCCCTCCAGAAGGGCAGTCCGCTGGCCCGCGCCGCCATGACATAGGGTTTGGAGAGTTCATCGAGCATGGTGGCGCGCATGGTGCGCACCTGCGCCGCCGTGCCGGCCGTGCCCAGCACGATCACCGGAATCACCAGATGGGCCAGAAAGTCCCGGAACCGGCCCCAGCTCCAGGGCTGGCCGACATATTCGGGCGAGAAGACGCCGCCGGCCGACAGACCGAACCATTTGTGGCCGAGATAGACGAGGATCAGCGCCAACAGGAAATTGGGCGTCGCCAGCCCGACATAGCCGATGAAGGTCGCGCCGTAGTCGACCGCGGAGCGGCGGCGGACGGCGGAGTAGAGGCCCAGGGGAATGCCCACCGCATAGACGATGAAGAGCGCGCAGAAGGCGATGCCCAGCGTCAACGGCAGACGCTCGGCGAGCACGTGCGACACAGGTTTCTTGTACTCGAAGGAAAAGCCCAGATCGCCGCGCAGGACGTTGCCCATCCAGTTGACGTATTGAACGATGAAAGGCGCATCGAGCCGGAAGCGCTCGCGGATGTTGGCCAGTTCCTCCGGCGTGACCTGATCGCCGTCGGCGGCGCGTGCGGCGGCATAGGCATCCGCATAGTCGCCGGGCGGCAACTGGATCAGGAAGAAGACGACGAGGGAGAAGGCGGCCAGGACCACCAGGGCTGAAGCCAGCCGCCCGAAAAGGAAACGGAGCATGCGACGCGGACCCGTTCAGGTGAGGAGGAGTGGTCGGCGGGGTGTGCCGGCCACCCTTCTTGCCCGATCAGTTCGGATAATACCACTGATCGACGCCATAGGGTTGCAGATAGCCGAAGGTGGCCGATCCGCCGATCGCCTCGATCTCGGGCACGTTGCGCAGCGCCTTGTTGATCACCGAAAGCCGCGGCATTTCGGAGAACACGCCGATCACGACCAGTTGCTCGCGATGGATTTCGGTCGCCGCGGAGAGCGCCTCGTTCCATGCCTCGGAGCCGGGCAGGCTGGCGCTCATGGTGGCGCCATGCTCCCACAGTTCCTTCGCCCAGGCCGGCGGCTCTTCGCCCTCGGCGCCGTCGCTGTCGCGCCATTGCGCCCAGGGCAGGCCGGTCAGCGGATCGTTGATGTGGAACGGCGGCACGAGCGGCTCGGCGCCGGCGGCCAGCACCGGATAGATCGGCTGGTCGTAGATCATGTGGATGTCGAGCGCATTGTCGCGGCCCTTGTCGCCCAGCGTGACGGAGTCGATCTCCCGCATCTGGACGTCGATGCCCACCGCGCGCCACATTTCGGCGACCAGGATCGGAAACTGCGGCGAGCCGCTGAACTGGGTCGAGTATTCCCAGATCACCGAGAAGGGCTCGCCGTCGGGACGGCGGCGCAGCCCGTCGTCGCCCCTTGCCATGCCCATTTCGTCGAGCAGCGCATCGGCCATCTGCGTGTCGAACCTTGCATAGTGCGCGGCGTCGCCGGGCGCCTCGTTCGGAACGCCGTAGGGCAGCGCCGAGCCGACCTTGGCGACGCCCAGGAACAGGGTCTCGTTGATCTCGTCGCGGTCGAGGGCGGCCGACATCGCCTTGCGGAAGCGCGCGTCGGCGTAGATGGCGCGCACGGCCGGGTCCTTGTGGGTCTGGTTGAAGACGATGAAGGGGCCCTTGGCGCCGGCCGGCAGGATGACGCGGTAATTGCCCTCGGCCTCGGCTTCCTTGAGCGCTGGGAAGCTTTCGAGCGCGCCGGGCGATTTCTGGTCGACATTGCCGTTCAGGATTTCGACGACATAGAGCGCCGGATCGATGAACCGCTCCTTGTGCTCGTTGATGTAGGGCAGCTGCTGGCCGGACGTGTCGACCCGGTGATAATAGGGGTTGGGCACGAAGTCGCGGAAGGTTTCGTCGGGCGCCACCACCATGATGTGGCTTTCCAGCGTCGGCACTTGGAGGCCCAGCGCCGAGTGGGTGGTGCGGTCCATCCAGTGGCCCCAGCGCACGCGGAACCAGTCGGCCCAATTGTCGTAACCGGCCCGCTGCGCCTTGGCGTCCGCATCGTCGGCGAAATCGCCATGGAACGGCGCCAGCGCGTGCTTGGGCGCGAAGGCGGCGAAGAACTGGCCCTGTGCGACCAGATGGTTCAGAAGGCCCGGAAGGGGCTTGTCGAAGATGAAT
>NZ_CFIFWG010000162.1:3974-4568 GCF_984466335.1 Roseitalea sp.
TCGTCATGTGCCAGGCCCATCACCGCGAACACCAGCCACGCGGCCTCGTCGATCACCTCGGCGCGCGAGCCGACGTTCCACGGTGCGCGGGTTGCGCTGTAAAGCTGTTCATTGTTGATCAGGTCGTTGAGCCAGAAGGCCACGTCCCGGGCGGTGAAGGGTTCACCGTCGGACCATTTGTGGCCCTCGCGAAGCTGGAAGGTGATCTCGGTGAAATCGTCGTTCCATTCCCAGCTTTTGGCGACGTCGGGCTTGACCGTCTGAAGATCGTCGTCAAGCCGGACGAGCTGCACCTGGCGCCAGCTCAGCCCTTCGGACGTATTGGACTCCAGCGCGCGGCCCAGATAGCGCATCTGGCCGCCATAGGTGCCGCAGGCTTCGTAGGGCAGGATCACCAGCGGCTCTTGCGGCAGTCGCTCTGCGACCGGCGGCAGTGCGCCGCGGCCGACCAGCTCAGCCATGGCCGGATTGTCGGAGAAGGTCAGCGCGGCACCCGCTTGCGCTTCGAAGTCCGCAAGTTCCATCTGTTCGAGGCCGCCATGGTTCAGGCCGGCCGGATCGGCGACGGTCGGGCAAGTGGCCGCATGCGCGCTG
>NZ_CFIFWG010000162.1:4578-7144 GCF_984466335.1 Roseitalea sp.
CGCAGCGAGCAGGGCGATCATGCTGACGGTGGAGAATCTGCCATTCATCGGTTTGTTCCCTTTTGGTGACGGGCCTGTTTGGCGACGGGCCTGGATCGGGCGAAAATTCGGATGAGCGCCGTCGTCAGCGGCGATGAGAAACTGTCATGTTGGACCGCTAGGGTCGTCCGCGTTAAGGTGGCTCGGCTCCGGGAAAGTCAGGTTTGGGGTAACAGTTTTACGACAATCCCGAGCGTCGCCGGCAAGGCTCCGTCGGAGGAAGACATGCACCAGTCCCTGCACGACAAGACGGGCGAGTTCCGCTCCCTCTTGCGCCACCCGAGCGTGATGGCGAAGCATCACTGGCATGTGCACGTCGAAATCGTCTACTGCGCCGGGCGCAAAGCCCTTTACGACTTCGTCAGCCGCGATGTCGTGCTGGATGCCGGGGATCTGGCCATCTTCTCGGCCATCCTGCCGCACCGCGTGTGCGACAGCGAGAGGGGCAGCGTCGTCAACGTGCTCAACGTGCCGATGGAGGAGTTCTTGTCGCTGCAACTGCCGCGCGCCTTCGTTGCCGACGTTCTGGGCGGCAAGGTTCTGGTGGCCAAGGCGCCCGCCCATTTCGGCCGCGCCACCTTCGCCGCCTGGCACGATGATCTCAATGCGACCGATGCCGAGCGCGTCGCCATGGCCATAGACGAGATCGCGGTGTTTCTGAAGCGCTTTGCGGCGACGTTTCAGGCGCGGTCGGTCAACATGGTGAGCCTGACGCGGCGCGACACCGACCTGATCGCCAGGATATTGCCGCGCGTGGTCGGCATCATCTCCGAGAGCGGCGGCGAACGCCTCACCGTCAAGGCGATCGCCAGGGAACTCGACCTCAATCCGAAATATCTGACAACGCGCTTCCGCGACCTGACCGGCGTGCCGCTGGGCGCTTTCATCCTGCGCACGCGCGTTGCCCGCGCTCGCTCGCTTCTGGCGGCCTCTGACCTTGCCATGGCCGACATCGCCTACGCATCCGGCTTCGGCTCGGTGAGCCAGTTCTACGCCGTCATGAAACGACAGACCGGCCAGACGCCGGGCCAGTTGCGCGGCGGCCGGCCGCAGGGGCGCGTTGGCCTGGGCGCCCGCGAGACCGCCTGTACGGCAGCGCCCACTGCGAGCGGGTGCGAAGCTGCGCCACACAGCAACGCCGGTCCGTCTGAATGAACGACTGGCTGCCTGCGGCTTGGTCGCCTCAAGGTCCGGCAAAGTCCCAGTGTGCCGGCGGAGCACCGGCGACCGCTTGGCGAAACCATGCGATGCGGGTGCCGAGCAGGTTGCCTACAAAAACAGTGCGCAAATCCGGCCCGCCAAAGGCCAGACTCGACACATTGCCATAGACGCCGTTGGACACCTTCATATGGTCGCTGGTCAGGCGCCGTTGCCGATAGGCGGTCTCGTACCATCGCACATGCCCGGCATCGAAACCGTCGAGCACCACAGTGCGTTGACCATCGGCATCGAAACGGATCAACCGGTTCGCGACAATGCTGGCCACCCACACCCCGCCTTCTGCGTCAAATGCCAATCCGTCTGGAAACTCCCCCTGACCAAAATCTTCTATGCGGTGCGCCAGCCTCAAATCGCCCCGTCCCACGATCCGGAAAACGCTCATGCGCTTTGAGAAGGTCTCGTTGACGAACAAGCGCTCGCCATCGGGATGGACATGGCATTCATTGGCAAACCCCAGCCCATCGGCGACGATACGCGCGCCGTCGCCGTCAGCCATCACGATGAAGCCGTCCGCAATATCGGCAGTATAACCAAGCGCGCGCGGCACCTGACGAGTGCTCGCCGTGATCCAAAGCCGCGCCGAACGGTCGCGGTGAACGAAATTGGTCGGCGGCAGCGCAACGCCATCGGCCTCTATGACAGACGGTGTCAGGTTGGCGTGGGTATCGATCCGGAAGACCCCACCGTCAGTCTCACCCAAATGCGTGACCAGAACCGCGCCGTCGGGCAGAAGGCACAGCCCATTGGTGCTGGGGCGAAAAGCGCCGCGGGCCAGCCGGTGCCATACCCTGCCGTCCGGCTCGATGACGGAGAACCCGCCATCGAAATTGGAGACCACCAGCCGGCCATTGGCAAGAGACAGCACACATTCCGGCCGGACAAGGCCATTGCCGGCAAACGAAAAATCGTCTTCCGTATACGTGCACACCGCGTGGAGCCTCTCCATTTCAGCGAAACGCTCGCTGGTTTGATATGGGTGATCTCAAAGTCAATAAAGGATTTTCTTATGTATATATTATTGCCTCAGGATGGAACGGGTCATGCTCTGGCGGCCTTCTCTTTGCATCTGGGTCATGCCCGGCGCGCAAACCTTGCCACGCCGGCAGAACTTCTCGCTCCGGCAGCGGTCAAGAAACGGGATCAAACCGCGCTGAAGCCATAATTGGCGATCAGTTCAATAATCAGTCGCTTTGCGTTTATGCGGTGCTCACGGTGGATCCGGCGCGCCGCCTCGGCATCGCCGCGCTCAATTGCATCGACCAGAGCCCGGTGATCGCGGTTTGAGTCCCGCGGGGCGGGGCGGATG
>NZ_CFIFWG010000163.1:0-7142 GCF_984466335.1 Roseitalea sp.
CGTGGGCATCGTCCGGAACGGCATGGAGTTCGTCGACAACATCAAGCGCGGCTCGACGGCCCGCAACGGCGCCGTCGAGGCGCCCGACCGCATGATCACGGTCACCGTCGCCGCCGACCGGTAAGGCACGGCCGCGCGCGATCCAAACAAGGAGAGGACACGCTTTGACCTACAAGGACCCCGAAAACACGCTCGTCATGGAGACCACCAAGGGCACTGTGGCCATCGAGATGCGGCCGGATCTCGCGCCCGGCCATGTCGCACGCATCAAGGAACTGGCGCGGGCCGGCGACTATGACGGCGTGGTCTTCCACCGCGTCATCGACGGCTTCATGGCGCAGACGGGCGATGTGCGCTTCGGCAAGACCGGCGGTCCGCACTTCGACCCCGGCCGGGCCGGCATGGGCGGCTCGGCCAAGCCGGACCTCAAGGCCGAGTTCTCCGACGCCAGCCATGCACGCGGCGTGTGCTCGATGGCGCGCGCGCAGAACCCCAACTCGGCCAACTCGCAATTCTTCATCTGCTTTGAGGACGCCTCCTTCCTCGACGGGCAGTACACGGTCTGGGGCGCGGTGATCGAGGGCATGGACAATGTCGACACGATCAAGCGCGGCGAGCCGGTCAAGGATCCCGATTCGATCGTCTCGATGAAGGTGGCCGCGGATTTGTGATTGTTCGCGTGAGCGGACTGGCCCGCACGAGGGGGCCGAATCTGCCCGCGACATCTGTCTGCATCCATGCGCGTTGACGAATTCGACTTTCACCTGCCCGAGGAGCGCATCGCGCTGCGGCCGGCGAGCCCGCGCGATGCGGCGCGCATGCTCGTCGTGCGTCCTGGCGGGTTGGCCGATGCGGGCGTGCTCGACCTGCCGTCCTTTCTGACGGCGGGCGATCTGATGGTTTTCAACGACACGCGCGTCATTGCGGCGCAGCTCGAAGGCGTGCGCGTGCGCGACGGCCTGGAGGGGCCGCCGGTCGGCTGCACGCTGCATATGCGCACGGAGCCCGATGCGTGGAAGGCGTTCGCGCGCGGCGCGAGGAAGCTGCGCGCCGGCGACATCGTTCGCTTCTCGGGCGACCTTTCGGCCAGCGTGACCGAAAAGGGCGAGGGCGGCGAGGTGACGCTTTCGTTCGACAGGCGCCATGCCGATCTCGATGCGGCGATCGCGCTTGTCGGCCACATTCCGCTGCCGCCCTATATCGCCTCAAGGCGCGCCGACGACGCCCGCGACCGCGCCGACTACCAGACGGTCTATGCGCGCGAAGAGGGCGCGGTGGCGGCCCCCACGGCGGGCCTGCACTTCACCGACCGGCTGTTCGAAAGGCTCGACGCGGCGGGCGTCAACCGGGCGTTCGTGACGCTGCATGTGGGCGCGGGCACCTTCCTGCCGGTCAAGGCCGAGGACACCGAAGACCACCGCATGCATGCCGAGATCGGTCACGTCTCGGGGGAAACGGCCGACCTCGTCAATGAAACCCGGGCGCGGGGCGGGCGCATCGTCTCGGTCGGCACCACCTCGCTGCGGCTTCTGGAAAGCGCGGCGGACGAGGCGGGCGCCATGCATGCGTTCGCCGGCGCGACCGACATTTTCATCACGCCGGGCCACCGGTTCAAACTGGTCGACGTGCTGATGACCAATTTCCACCTGCCGCGCTCGACGCTGATGATGCTGGTGTCGGCCTTTGCCGGGCTGGAGACCATGCGCCAAGCCTATGCCCATGCGATCGCGCGCCAATATCGCTTCTACTCCTATGGCGATTCGAGCCTGCTGTTCCGGAACGACGGCCATGGGCGCGCCTGATTTCGGTTTCGCGCTGCACGCGACCGATGGTCGTGCCCGGCGCGGAACGGTGACGACCGGGCGCGGGACCATCGCCACGCCCGCCTTCATGCCCGTCGGCACGGCGGGCACCGTCAAGGGGCTCTATCTCGACCAGGTGCGGCAGGCCGGCGCCGACATCATCCTGGGCAACACCTATCACCTGATGCTGCGCCCTGGCGCCGAGCGCATCGACCGGTTGGGCGGGCTGCACCCTTTCATCGGCTGGGACGGGCCGATCCTGACCGATTCGGGCGGCTTTCAGGTGATGAGCCTTTCGGCGCTGCGCCAAATGAGCGAAGCGGGCGTGACCTTCAAGAGCCATCTGGACGGCGCGATCCATGAGATGAGCCCGGAACGGTCGATCGAGATCCAGGGGCTTTTAGGGGCGGACATCCAGATGCAGCTCGACGAATGCGTCGCGCTGCCCGCGGATGCCGACACGATGAAGGCGGCGATGGAACTGTCGCTGCGCTGGGCCGAGCGCTGCCGGGCCGCGTTCGGCGACCAGCCGGGCAGGGCGCTGTTCGGCATCGTTCAGGGCGGCGATGACGAAGCGCTGCGCGTGCGGTCCGCTCAAGCGCTGACGGCGATGGATCTGAAGGGCTATTCCATCGGCGGGCTGGCCGTCGGCGAGCCGCAGGAGGTGATGCTGGCGATGCTCGATGTCGTCTGCCCGATCCTGCCGGCGGACAGGCCGCGCTATCTGATGGGCGTCGGCACGCCGCAGGACCTGCTGCGCGCGGTCGCGCGCGGGGTCGACATGTTCGACTGCGTGATGCCGACCCGCTCGGGCCGGCATGGCCTTGCCTTCACCCGGCGCGGACGGGTGAACCTGAAAAATGCCCGGCACGCCGAGGACCGCCGGCCGCTGGACGATGAGATGGACTGCCCGGCTTCGCGTGATTGCTCACGCGCCTATCTGCATCATCTGATCCGCTCGGGCGAAATGCTCGGCATGATGCTGCTTAGCTGGCACAACACGTTTTATTATCAATGGCTTATGGCGGAGATGCGCGCGGCGGTCGAACAGGGGCGCTTTGCCGCCTTCGCCGCCGAAACCGAGGCGCTGTGGGCGCGCGGCGACATCGAGGCGCCGTAGCCTCGCCGCCAAAGATGGCGCCAGGCCCGAAACCTGAATCCCAAAAGGCCCTAGGCGGTGTCATCAGTTAGTGGGTTCCCAAATCGTTGTTTGATTGCTTCATAAGGTGTCAGCTTTTTCAAGAGGAGTTGACACCGGATGCGCCGCTATGCCCTTCGCGACGATCAATGGAACCGGATTGAACCTCTTTTGCCTGGCAAGGCCGGCGATGTCGGCGTGACGGCCAGGGACAATCGTCTGTTTGTCGAGGCGGTTCCGACCGGTATCGCGCGGGCATTGCCTGGCGCGATCTCCCGGAGCTGTTCGGGGATTTCCGGGTCATTCACACGCCTCACCTGCGCTGGAGCCGCAAAGGCGTTTGGGAGCGCCTTTTCAAGACGTTGGCCGAAGACGCCGACAATGAATACGCGATGATCGATTCAACCATCGTACGGGCGCACCAGCATTCGGCAGGCGCCAAAGGCTCGTCAAAAAAACCGAATGCATCGGCCGTTCGCGGGGCGGGCTGAGCACCAAAATCCATGCGCTGTGCGACGCGCTCGGCAATCCGCTGGGCTTTCACCTGACACCCGAACAGGCCTGCGACCTGGATGGCGCCGACATCCTAATCGACGCGGTTGAGGCCACCATCTTCATCGCAGACAAGGCCTATGACGCCGATGAGCGCGTCATCGACCGGCTCAAGGCAGCCGGGATCGCGCCGGTCATTCCGGCCAAGGTCGGCCGCAAGCAGCCGCGCGACTACGACACCGCGCTCTACAAGGCACGTCGCACATTCTATGCATCGCTGACCAAGGCGTTTTGATGCATAATGGACGGTGCCCATGCGGCCCTGACCATTTGCGGGGCCGTCGGGCTGATGACGAGAAGCCGGCGTTTGGGTCGCTTGATGCCGGATCCTGCCGTCTTGATGTCACAAGGGTCGATCGCAAAAGAGCAGTCAGAGTGTATGTCCACAATCGAAACCGAACGACCGGCCAATGATGTTGCGCGCTCGCAGCGCTTGAGGGGGGCCACACGATCCGCGCATGACGGTCTTGATGCGAAGATCATGGCGTTTGACCCGTTTTCGAGCCGCGCGCGATACGGTCTTTTGCTGAAGGTCCAGCACGGGTTTCACCGCGATATCGATGCGCTTTACGCCGACCCGGCGCTTGGATCGATCCTGGCCGATCTGGCCGGGCGCCGGCGGCTTGGTCTGATCGAGGAGGATCTGGCCGATCTTCAGGCCGATGTTCCTGTTTACGAGGCGCCCGCACGGTTCTGCGCCGGTGTGTCGGCTGAGTTGCCGAATGCGCTGGGTTGGCTTTATGTCGCCGAAGGGTCGAACCTTGGTGCCGCGATACTGCTCAAGCAGGCTGCGCGGCTCGATCTTTCCACGGCCTTCGGCGCACGCCATCTGGCCGGTTCGCCGCAGGGGCGCGCGCGGCACTGGCGCGGTTTCGTGGCCGCCCTCGATGCGGCCGAACTCTCGGCTCGCGACGAAGCGGACGTAATCGATGGCGCAAAGGCCGCGTTCGACCGCGTGTCCGGTCTTGTCGATGCGGTATTCGGCGGATGACCGCGACAAGGACATGGGCCCGTTTGGCTGGCGGGCCGAAGCGGCCGGGTGCCATGCGCACGGGATCGAACATGGCTGTCCGCATGGCGTGAGCGCCGGACCGGTGCCGAATGGAAAGACGTTGCAAATAACCGCATTGACCTGCCCGTGGCCGACAATCGCACCGGGGGCACGCCTTGCTCGCCGGCCGCGCTTGAGTTGCAGCGCTCGTCCGACGTGATCGATCGCGCCGGCGGTGACGGGCTGATCCAGCGGGTCGCATCGCACCTGTCCCGCATCGAGGCCTGCGCAGGCGGCCGAGTAGCGCATCATGGGTGCGAGTGTGCGTGACAACAAGGACGACGACCTCGATGCGATGCACGAGATCAATCTCACGCCGTTCATCGACGTGATGCTCGTCCTTTTGATCATCTTCATGGTCGCCGCGCCGCTCGCCACCGTCGACGTCAAGGTCGACCTGCCTGCCTCGACGGCGCAACCGTAGGAACGCCCCGACGACCCGCTCTATCTGACGCTCCAGCAGGACCTGAGCCTGGGCGAGGCGCCGCTCGCGCGTCGTGAACTGGCGGCGGCGCTCGATGCATCGACACGGGGCGACCGGCCAACCCGCATCTTCCTGCGTGCCGATCAGGCCGTGCCCTATGGCGAGTTGATGGGCGTGATGAACCTTTTGCGCGATGCAGGCTATATGTCGGTGGCTCTTGTCGGCCTGGATGCCTCGACCAGCGGGCACCCGCACCCGATGCCCGGCAGACAGGCGGTTCCGGCGCGCCGATTGACGGGCGGGCCGGCGGCGCCGGTCTGCCGTCTCCACCGCCGGCTCGGCCGCCGGCCAATCGCGCGCGCAGTCGCCCGGAGCCAGCGGAGCGGAAGTCGATCCGTGAGCGGGAATCCCGGCGCTGTTGGGACATTGCCGCTCGACCCCCTCTCCTGGGGGCGGCTCGGGCTTTGGAGCGTGGCCGGGTTGGCGATGCTGTCCGTCCATATCGGGGTCTGGGTGTGGGCCCTTGCGACCGTCGCCGGCCGAGCCGGCAAGCCCGGAGCCGCCGGCTGCCATTGCCATCGCGCTGGCGCCTGAGACCGTGGCCCCGCTGGCGCGGGACGAGCAGATCACGCCGCAACAGACCGAGGCCGAGGCGGCGACCGCGGCGCAGCGGATCGAGGCAACGCTGCGGCAAGTCCAATCCGAACAGATTGCCGAAGTCGAGCCGGATGTGGTGGAACCGCCCGAGACGCCCGACCAAAATCCGGCCGATGAGCCCCCGGTCGAAGCGGACCGGCCGGAGCCCGATCCCGCAGAGCAGGACGATCCGGTCGATG
Organism: Roseitalea sp.; assembly: GCF_984466335.1. Lineage (NCBI taxonomy): Bacteria > Pseudomonadati > Pseudomonadota > Alphaproteobacteria > Hyphomicrobiales > Ahrensiaceae > Roseitalea > Roseitalea sp. The sequence goes on from NZ_CFIFWG010000163.1 coordinate 5,804, forward strand.
AAGCCGAGCCGCTGCTGGAAGCGGTGAACCTGCCCATTCCAAGGCAACGGCCCGCCTTCACGCCCAGAGGCGACGATACGCCCCGGCAGGCAAGAGGGCAGGCCGTGCGCGCGCCCCAGCGGCAAGCGCTGCCTCGCGGCAAACCCCCAGGGCGCAGATCCGCGCCCGCCAAGCGCCGCTCGCCGCCGCCCGCGAAACCAACCGCGGCGCCGGCCGCTCCATTTCACCGGCGCGTTAGCAGTCGCGTCTTCTGGCCCATCTGGAACGGCGCAAGCGGTATCCGTCGGGCGCGCGCTCGCGGCGCGAGCAGGGCACCGCCCATGGGCGGTTTTCCATCGACGGCAACGGCAACGTCACCGCCGTCCGATTGGCGCGCTCGTCCGGGTTCCCCGAACTCGACCAGGAGGTTGTGGCAATGGTCCGCCGCGCTTCGCCCGTTCCCGCCCCGCCGCCGGGTGTGAACCGAACCCTGACCGTTCCGGTGCGTTTCCTGATACGATGACCAAGGAACGCGTTCGTATCATTCGATAATCAACTGACCGTCTCTGTGGTTAAAGGAATTTTCGTACCCGTTACGCGCAGAGCTGGGGCGTCGTATCGCGTTTGACACCGCACTTTTCTTTTGCGCCCGCAGTGGCCCCATTGCCGGGAGGGCCTCGCAATACGCCGTTCTACGCGCCTACGAAACCAAGATCGCCGAATTGGATAAATCCCGCGCGCTCCTACAGGAAAAATGCGCCCAAAGCCTGCCGCTCAAGGGACGCATGGAGGAATTTATCGAACACGCCCTCACATTCCTCGCAAACCCTTGGAAAATCTGGGAAACAGGTCAGTCGAACCTGCGGCGCACTGTGCGCAAGCTCGCTTTTGCAGAGCGCTCGGCATACACCCGGAAGCAGGAGTGTCGAACACCCAAAGCTACCTTAGCACTGAAGGCTTTGGGTGGAATTTTGGGAGATAAAGAACAGCTGGTGCGGCCGAGAAGACTCGAACTTCCACGGGTTTTACCCCACAGCGACCTCAACGCTGCGCGTCTACCAATTCCGCCACGACCGCACGGTAGAACCTGCCAGGCGCCTGAAAACGGCGAAACAAAGCAGGGACCGCCGTGTAGCAAACTGCCGGGCCGGACACAAGGGCCCTTTAAGGCCTGTCAGGGCGTCTCCCGGCGTCCTAGATGCCATCCCCGTCCACAAGGCCCGGAACGTGGATTCCGCACTCATCCTTGTCGGTGCCCGCCCAGCGCCCTGAGCGGTAGTCTTCACCTTCTTTCACACGATCCGTGCACGGCATGCAGCCGATGGAAAGATAGCCGTCCTTCACCAGCGGATGCCGGGGA
>NZ_CFIFWG010000164.1:0-7005 GCF_984466335.1 Roseitalea sp.
GGATGCCGATCGGCGCTTGAAGATAGGGCCGGTCGAGCGCCTCGCAAAGACCGCGGCCGAACTCGCGGTAAAGGCACACATTGGCGTGGGCCTGCGCGAGCCTTGGCACGTCGGCCAGATGGCTTCCGAGCGGGAAGACCATGTTGATCTCGGCGCCGATGCCCTCGATCAGACGGCGGATCTCGGCGAGATCGGACGGCATGTTGAAGGTGCCGTAGATCGGTCCGATGACGTTGACCTTCGGCTTTTCGCCCTCCTTGACCGCCCTTGGCGGCCGCACCTTGCCCTTCTTGGGGCCGTATTCGGTCCAAAGCCACTTGATGGCGCGGTCGGCGGACTGCCACTGGTCCTCGTCGATCGTGCGCGGCAGGAAACGCTGGATGTTGGTGCCCTCGGGCGTGACGCCGCCGCCGATCATCTCGGCGATCGATCCGGTGACGACGACGGCGGGCAAGTCGGCGTCGAGCACGGCGCGGGCGTTCTTCATCGCCTGCTCGGTACCCGTCTTGCCCAGTTCCTCCTCGGCAAGGCCGGTGACCACGATCGGCAGTTCGTGCGGGGGCAGGGCGTCGGTATAGTGCAGCACCGAGGTAACCGGCAGGTTCTCGCAGCCCACCGGCCCGTCGATGATCACCTGAAGGCCCTTGATGGCGGTGAAGGCGTAGACCGAGCCCCAATAGCCGCCGGCGCGGTCGTGATCGATGATCAGGGTCATGTGCCCACCGCCTCGCCCGCGTCGACGGCGTTCTTGGCGATCTTCATGCGCGCGGCGTATTTCTTGCGGAAGCTCGTGTTGACCTGCGGCGTGTCCTCCCACACGCCCGACGTGTCGCCATGGCCGACGCCCTCGAAGAATTCGGTCATCGCGTCGAAGCGGGCCTTGTTGGCGATCGCCGCGTTGATGACGGTGGCGACGGAACCGGCGCCGGCCGGACCCATGAGCGGGCGCGCCGAGATCAGGTTGGTGAAGTAGAGCGCCGGCGTGCCCGTCTCCTTGACGTGCTGGACGACCGGCGTCGTGCCGATGGCAAGGTCCGGCTCGAACGCCTCGAAGGCGGCGATGTCCTGTTCGAGCGAGGCGCGGTACCGCACCTCGACGCCATGGGACCGGAGCCATTCGGCGTCGGCCTTGGAGAACGCCGTTTTCGGGCACGCGGTGCCGACATATCTCAGATCCGCGCCCGCCTCGACCAGGAGCCGGCCGACCAGCAGTTCCGAGCCCTCATAGCCCGACAGCGTGATCCGGCCCTTGATCGGGTTGGCGGCCAGCGCGCCGCGCGTTGCGCCCATGAAGGCGTTGCGGGCGGCATCGATCTTCGATCTGGCCACATTGGCCTTCTCGCCGATGTCCCGCAGCCAGGCATCGACCCCTTCGGCGCCCACCGGCGCCGAGCCCACGACCGGCCGGCCGGCGGCGGCAAACTCGCGGAAAGACGCCGTATAGAAGGGATGGATGCCGGCGACCACCGCGCAGTCGAGCGCCGCATAGAGTTCGCGCCACTCGCGCACGGGCACGACCGGACCCGCCGCAAGGCCCATCGGCTCCAGCATCTGGCCGATCACCACCGGGTCGGCGGGGAACATCTCGCCGACCAGCGTGACGGTGGGGCGTTCCGAGATGCCCTCGCGCGGCGCCATGACCGGGCCGGCGCCCGCTTCGCCGCGCGCATATTTGAGCATGGCGCCGGACAGAACGTCTTTCGCCTCGGCATGGGTCGGCACGCCGAAGCCCGGCACGTCGATGCCGACGATGCGCACGCCGTCGATCTCGGGCGGCAGCGCTTGCAGCGGAATGCCCGAGGCGGTCGGCACGCACAGGTTCGTGACGATGATGGCGTCATAGTCCTCGGGCTTGGCCATCTCGTGGACGGCATCGCGAATGTCCTCGTAGAGCTTGCCGGTGACCAGCGTCTCGGAATTGAACGGCACGTAGCCGACCGAGCGGCGCGCGCCGTAGAAGTGGCTGGTGAAGGTCAAGCCGTAGACGCAGCAGGCCGACCCGCTGAGAATCGTGCCGACGCGGCGCATCCTGAGGCCGACGCGCAGGCTGCCGAAGGCCGGGCACATGCTCTGCGGCTGTTCGTGCGGGCCCTTGGGATAGTCGCGCTCGAAGCCTTCCATCAGTTCGGCATTGCCGGCGGCCTTTGCGGCCGCCTTCATCTGCTCGGCGCCGGCATGGCATCCGGCGCCGTCGACGGCCGACTTGGCGGCTGCCTGACGGGCCAGTTCGGCGTCCGGGTCGGGCGCCGGTTCGGTCTCGGGTGGAACGTGCGGGTTCTTGATGAGCGTCGTCGTTGCCATCTCACACCTCGTCATAGATGACTTCGAGGGAGGGCTTGTCGATCTTGCCGGCCGCGCACATGTCCTCGATCGTCGCCGGGGTCAGCACGAAGTCCGCGCCCGTCTCCTCGGTGTCGAACAGGCCGAGCAGGCCGTCCTGGCTCAAGGGCGCGGGCTGGTGCGGGGGCGCCTCGCACAGATTGGTGGCCAACTCGCCGAACAGATCGCCCCACCGGCCTTCCGGATAGCCGATGATCTGGTAGTTGGCGCTCTTGCGGCGGATGTCCTCGTTCTGCGGGATCGCGGCAAGGACGGGGATGCCGACCGCTTCGGCGAAGGCTTCCGCCTCGCCGGTGCCGTCATCCTTGTTGACCACCATGCCCGCGACGCCGACATTGCCGCCCAGCTTGCGGAAATATTCGACCGCCGAGCACACATTGTTGGCGACATAGAGCGATTGCAGGTCGTTGGAGCCGACGACGACCACCTTCTGGCACATGTCGCGGGCAATCGGCAGGCCGAAGCCGCCGCACACCACATCGCCGAGGAAATCGAGCAGCACATAGTCGAAATCCCAGTCGTGGAAGCCGAGCTTTTCGAGCGTCTCGAAACCGTGGATGATGCCGCGCCCGCCGCAGCCGCGGCCCACTTCAGGGCCGCCCAGTTCCATGGCGAACACCCCGTCGCGCTTGAAGCAGACATCGCCGATGGCGACCTCCTCGCCCGCCTCCTTCTTCTTGGACGAGGTCTCGATGATGGTCGGGCACGCCTTGCCGCCGAACAGGAGCGAGGTGGTGTCCGATTTGGGATCGCAGCCGATCAGCAGCACCTTCCTGCCGGTTTGGGCGAGCATGTAGGACAGGTTGGCTAGCGTGAACGACTTGCCGATGCCGCCTTTCCCGTAGATCGCGATGATCTGCGTTTGTTTCTTCACCTCGCCGGTGGGCACCGGATCGGGTTCCTGCGCGGCTTCCTCGCGCAGCGCGTCGTACATCTCGGCGCCGGGCCGGGCCAAAGAGTCGGTCATGCGTCTGCCTCCCAGGTCAGAACCATTTTCGTGCAGGCCGGATCGTTGAAGGCTGTCCGGTAGGCTTTGTGGGCGCTTGTTGCCGGCGCCTCGTCGGAGATCAGGCCCGACAGGTCGAGCCGGCCGCCCTGGATGAGCGCCAGCGCGGCCTCGACGTCGTCGGGCTGGAATTCGGCGGCGATGCGGATCGATGCCTCGCGCATGAAGGCGGGCGGGAAGACGAAGCTCAGCGGCTCGGCGTAAAAGCCGGCCAGGACGATCTGGCCGCCGCGCGCCAGACGGGTGACGGCTAGATCGACGATGCCCGCATCGCCGCTGGCGTCGATGATCGTGCCATGGTCGCGGCGGTCATCCTCGTCGGCGCTGGTGACGGCGTAGCCAATGGCGCCGCCGCGCCGCGCCGGATCGATCTCCCAGACCGTCGGCGCCGCGCCGCCGAACGCGATCGTCATGCGGGCCAGAAGACGCCCCAGAACGCCGTGGCCGACGATCAGGCCGGGCAGGGCGGCGCCGGGCAGGGCCAGCGCATGATGGGCGGTGGCCGCCAGCGCAAGAAGAACGGCGTCGCGCCCCAGCGCTTCGCCGACCGGATGGACCCTGTCGCCGCCGACGACGAGATGCGCCGCCGTCGCGCCGAACAGGGGCCGCACATCCTCATAGCAGCGCGCGCCGGGCACGAACACCGTCTGGCCCGGCGCGAGCGCGCAATCGGGACCGGCCTCGCGCACGCGCGCGACCGTCTCGTAGCCGGGCACCAGCGGATATCCCATGCCCGGAAAGGTCGGCATGGTGCCGTCCCACAGCATCTTCTCGGTGCCGGTGGAAATGCCGCTCCACAGCACGTCGACCAGCGCATCGCCGGGCGCGGGGGGCGCAAGGCGCACATCGCGCAGGGCGATGTGCATGGGCTTTTCCAATACGATCGCTTCGGTCTGCATCGTGTCCGGTCCGGCCAGACGAGCGCCGGACTCTGCCTCCGTGCGTCATCCTATGATGACATATTTAAGTGTCAACTATTTTTTACATGCCATGTGTGGAACCGGCTCAGATTTGTGCCGAAACGACACTGGCCACGACCGGCATCGCGGTCTGGCGCGTGCGCATGCGGCCAAAGCCGGCCTTTGCGAGCAGGGCGAAGATATCGTCGGGCGTCCGGCACCGGCCCGACCGCATGGCCAGCAGGTAGAAGGTGAAATAGGCGGCGACCTGTCGCGCCGCCGGGCCGGCGCCGGCCATGGGTTCGCCGATGATCAGCATGTCGCCGGGGTCCATGGCCTTGCGGATCGCGGTCAGGATGCGCAGCGCGGCCGCATCGTCATGGTCGTAAAGGACCCGGATCAGCGTGTAGCAGTCGGCGTCCGCCGGGACCGGGTCGTCCAGGAAGGAGCCGCCATGGATCGTCAGCCGCTGTGCGATCGCCTCGCCGGCGAGCCGCGCGCGCGCGGCTTCGGCGACGGCCGGCAGGTCGAACAGGGCGAGATCGAGGCCGGGCCAGCGCGCCCCGGCCGCCGCCACGAAGGCGCCGCTGCCGCCGCCCATGTCGAGCAGGCGCCGGCGGCCGGACAGGTCCACCGCATCGAGCACCTCGGCGATCACCATCTGCTGGCTCAGTCGCATCAGTTCGCAATAGGCGGCGCCGTCCTCGGCGCCGACCGTGCCGCCGACATAGGACCAGAAGCGCGAGGTCCCGGTTTCGGCGGGCGGATCGCGCAACAGCGCGACGGGGTCGGCCAGGTCGCGATAGACCATGGCATGGTGGCGGATCATCGCGACGATGCCGGGGCTCCGGGCCAGCACCGCGCCGTGATCGGCCAGCGTCCAGCGCCCCTGGCCGGTCCGCGTGACGAGTTCGAGCCCCTCGGCCGCGCGCAACAGGCGGCCGGCGGCGTCCTCGGTCAGGTTCATATGGCGGGCGAGGGCGGCGGTCTCGCTCGGCTCGCCCTCAAGCGCCGGGAACAGGTCCAGTTCCACGCAGGCGAGCAGCACTTGCGAATTGACGAAACCGGCGGTCAGCGCGAACAGGTCGTTGGCGCGGCGGTTGGCGATCCGGCGCAGGACCGGCCATCGGCGCGCGCGGGCGCGAAAGGCCGGATCGGCGATCATGCGGTTGCGCCAGGCGCGGATGCGATCGCCGATGGCCGGGCGCGGCCGGTCCGCTCCCTCGGTCATCTTGCCGGTCTATGACGGGTGCGCGCCGGTCTCGGCCATGGCCCGTCAGGCGGCATGGCTGGCAAGGCTCTTCGGCATCAGCCGCCTGGCCTCGCCGGCGATCAGGTCGCGCAGCACCGGCGCGCCGGGGCAGTCGGGCACGGCGGCGACCGTCTGTCCGACCATGTCGTGCAGCCTGGCGATCGTTGCATCGAGTCCGTCTTCGGCGACCGCGTTCGGGCGGCCATTGAGATCATCCTGTCCGCAGGGCTTGCCGATTTCGGCTTCGCTTGAGGCGCAATCGCGCAGATCGTCGGCCACCTGGTAGGCCGCGCCCAGCCGGTCGCCCATGGCGCGCCAGACCTGCGGATCGGCGCCCGCGGCGATCGCGCCGGCCATGGTCGCCCCGGTGAAGAGCGAGGCGGTCTTGGCGCGGTGATATTCGGCGAGCGGAATGTCGTTCTCGCTCTCCCATGCCTGGCCGGCGACCAGGCCGTGCGGCATGCCGGCGGCCTTGGCCAGGGTGCCGACCAGCGGGGCGATCAGGTGCGGCGCCGCCACGCACTGGCGCGCAACGGTCTCGAAGGCGGCGATGATCAGCGCGTCGCCGGCGAGCAAGGCCAGCGGCTCGCAATAGGCGGCATGAACCGAGGGCTTGCCGCGGCGCGTATCGGCATCGTCGAAACAGGGCAGGTCGTCATGGACGAGCGAGGCGCAGTGCAGCAGCTCGATCGCTGTCGCGGCCGCGTCGGCCGCCTCGGGGTTTTCGTCGCCGCACGCCGTGGCGACAGCGAGGCAAAGGCGCGGGCGGACGCGCGCCCCGCCCGGAAACACCGCATAGCGCAAGGCGCCCGCGATCCCCGGCGGCTGGCCGCCGGCGGTGGCGTGCCTGACCGCTCTTTCGAGGGCGCGCTCGATCCGCTTGTGCATGTCCATCGCCACCCTCCCGATCGGCGCCGTTTGCGTCAATTTACAACGACGGAAAAGACTGTAAAGTGAAATTGACACATCGGACGGAAATGTCAACGCGGCGCCAGCCATGACCGTGGGAATGCAACGCGAGCGGATCGTCGTCGTCGGTGCCGGCATGGGCGGGCTGGCGGCGGCCATTCGCCTTGCCGGCCACGGCCATGACGTGCTCGTGCTCGAACGGGCGGCCGCGCCGGGCGGCAAGGCGCGCCAGGTGCGCGTCGGCGGGGCGGCGATCGACGGCGGGCCGACGGTCTTGACCATGAAGTGGGTTTTCGACCGGCTTCTGGAAGGCTCGGGCCAGCGGCTTGAGGACGAGGTCGACATCGAGGGGGCCGACGTCCTGGCGCGGCACTTCTGGCCCGACGGTTCGACGCTCGACCTGTTCGCCGACATCGACCGGTCTGCCGAGGCGATCGCGGATTTCAGCGACCGCGCCAATGCCGACGGCTATCGCCGCTTCCGCGCCGACAGCGCGCGCATCTTCGAAACGCTCAGGGAGCCGTTCATCGCCGGCGCGCGGCCGACAGTGCCGCGGTTCCTGTGGCGGCTCGGGCCGCTGGCGCTCCGCCGCCATCTGG
>NZ_CFIFWG010000165.1:0-2615 GCF_984466335.1 Roseitalea sp.
CGGCGGCCTTTTGAAATATCTGCGCGCCCACCCGGTCCCCAGGCTGACGATCGCCGGAGGGTTCGCCAAGATGACCAAGCTCGCCCAGGGCGCGCTCGACCTGCATTCGGCGCGCAGCCAGGTGGACATGGCGTTCCTCGCCGATCTGGCCGGCACCGCGGTGAATCGAAATGTCAAGACGCGGATTCTCGATGCCAACACCGCCAGTCAAGTGCTTGAGATAACGCGTGAATGCCGGATCGACCTGCCCCATCGGGTCGCCCGCCGGGCGCTTGAGACGGCAAGGGCCGCGCTGCGCGGCGCTCCGGTCGGCGTCGAGATCGTCATCGTCGACCGGCAGGGCGCGATCATCGCGCGGACGGGCTTTTCATGACCGGAACGATCCTCATCCTGGGCGGCACGCGCGAGGCCGCCGATCTGGCCCGCGCGCTCGTCGCGGACCGTCCGGGCCGGCGCGTGATCACGGCGCTGGCCGGCCGGACGAAGGAGCCCGGACCCGTCGCCGGCGAGGTGCGCATCGGCGGCTTCGGCGGCGCGGACGGGCTGGCGCGCTATCTGCGCGACCAAGGCGTGACACAATTGATCGACGCCACCCATCCCTATGCGAAGCGGATCTCCCGGAACGCGATAAAGGCCGCCGAAATGGCCGGCGTGCCGCTTGAGATACGCGCGCGCGCGCCATGGGAGCCCCGGCCGGGCGACGACTGGATCGCGGCGGGCTCGGAGGCCGAGGCGGCGGCCCTCATCCCGCCCGGCGCGCGCGTCTTCCTCGCGCTCGGCAGCCAGCATCTCGCCCCGTTCGCGGCGCGCAAGGATGCGTGGTTCCTGGTGCGCATGGTCGATGCGCCCCCCGCGCCCCTGCCCCTGGCGCGGCACGCCCTCGTCACGGGAAAACCGGGCGATGCCGCAGGGGAAGGCGCGCTGCTGCGCGCGCATGCGATCACGGTGATCGTCTGCCGCAATTCGGGCGGCGAGGGCGCCTACGGCAAGATCGAGGCGGCCCGCGCGCTCGGCATTGCCGTCATCATGATCGGCCGTCCGAACGGCTGAGCCCGCCCGCCGCTCAGCGCCGGCCGGCCTTCGCCTTCTTGCCGCGATTGCGCAGCACATGCGAAAAGTCGGCGTTGTAGAGGTCGCTGTCGCGGAAGTCGGCATCGCCGAAGACGGGCCCGACCAGTATGAGCGCGGTGCGGGTGATCCGGGCGGCGCGCACCTCGTCCTTCATCCCGGCGAGCGTCGTGCGGATGTAGCGCTCGTCCGGCCATGTGGCGCGATAGGCGATCACCACGGGGCAGTCCGCGCCATAATGGGGTTCCAGCGCCCGCCGGACATAGTCGAGATTGCGGATCGACAGATGGATGGCGAGCGTCGCGCCCGACCGGCCGAGCACTTCGAGCCGCTCGCCCTCGGGCATGGAGGACGCCTTCATGCCGGTGCGCGTGGCGATCACCGTCTGGGCGACCTCGGGCAGCGTCAGTTCGGTCTTCAGCGCGGCGGCGGCGGCGGCGAAGGCCGGCACGCCCGGCACCACCTCGTAAGGGATATCGAGCGCATCGAGCCGCCGCATCTGCTCGGCGATGGCGCCGTAGATGGACGGATCGCCCGAATGCACGCGCGCCACATCGTGCCCGGCCGCATGCGCCGTCTCGATCTCGGCGACGATCTGGTCCAGATGCATCGCCGCGGTGTCCATGACGCGCGCGCCGGAGGGCGCCGCGGCGACGACCTCCGGCGGCACCAGAGATCCGGCATAAAGGCACACGGGGCAGCGCTCGATGAGCCTCAGGCCGCGCACGGTGATTAGGTCGGGCGCGCCCGGTCCCGCGCCGATGAAATGAACGGTCATTGCGCCGCCTTCCCGCGCGCCGCCTTGCCCGCATAGCCGCGCGGCGTATAGGCCCAGAGGCGCCCGTCGCCGGTCGTGACCGTGCGCGTGTCGGACGAGCCGACGATCACCACCGTCAGCATGTCGACATCGTCGACCGACAGCGCATCGAGCGGCACGATGCGCACCCGCTCGCCGTCGCGGCCCAGATTGGCCGCCAGCACCACGGGGGTGTCGGCCGGGCGGTGGCGCAGAAGCTCATCGCGCGCCCAGGCCAGTTGCGTGCGGCGCTTTTTGGAGACCGGATTGTAGAAGGCGATGACGAAGTCCCCCTCGCCGGCCGCGCGCACGCGCCGCTGAATGTCCCGCCACGGCGTCAGGAGGTCGGACAGGGAGATGGTGCAGAAATCGTGGCCGAGCGGGGCGCCGGCGCGGGCGGCCGCGCCCTGGAGCGCGGAGATGCCCGGCGCGACGGCGATCGCGATCCGCCTTGCGCCATCGCTCAGATCGCCCCGGCCCAGCAGTTCGAAGACCAGCGTCGCCATCGCATAGATGCCCGCATCGCCCGAACAGACCAGCGCGACGTCACGCCCCCGGCACGCCAGGTCCATCGCATGGCGCACCCGGTCCTCCTCGCGGCCCAGATCGAAATCGTGCCGCGTCTTTGCGTCGGCGAGCGGGCCCAGAAGGTCGAGATAGAGCGAGTAGCCCACAAGGTCGGTCGCCGCGCGCACCATGGCCGTCGCCTCGGGCGAACGCCACCCCTCGCCGCCCGGCCCGATGCCGACCA
>NZ_CFIFWG010000165.1:2625-6976 GCF_984466335.1 Roseitalea sp.
CCGCGAGGCTGCCCCGCGCCAGGCCGGGCACGGTCTCGGCGGTGAACACGCCAGGCGCGCGGGCCACCGCGCAGGTCGCCCGGCCGCTCTTTTTCTTCTCGACGACGAGCGTGCCCGCCCCGCCCGCAGCCGCCAGCGCCGCCGCCTCGGCGACGCCATGGCAGCCGACCTCGGCGAAGACGACCTTGGAGGGATTGGCAAGGCGCGGCGTTTCCGCCTCAAGCGTCTTGGCGTCGAAGAAGCGCGCGGGCACGCCGAAATGGGCGGCGACGGCATGCAGCGCCGCCTCGTCGGCCTTCAGATCGAGCGAAACCACGCACCCCACCGCGCCTTCGGCAAGGCCGGCCGCATCGAGGGTCTGCCGCGCCAGCGCCAGCGTTTCGACCGGATCGCAGCCGCGCTCGCAGCCAATGCCGAGCGCCAGCCGGCGCGGATGGTAGACCAGCGTGTCGGCCCCGCCCGGATGGGCATGCTCCGTGACGACGATGCGGTGGACGGCGTTGGCCGCCACCAGAAGGCGCGATTCGGCCAGCCAGGCCGCATAGCCCGCAATGGCGACCGGCGCGCCGGCGACCAGATCGGCCATGAAGCGCGCCGCGTTGGCCCGGTTGCCGAGCGTATAGCCGTCCGGCGGCGCGTCCAGCGCGACGCCGAACCTCAGATCGCCCGCGGTGGTGATCGCCGGCGCCGTTCCGAGCGCATCGGCGATCGTCCGGGCCAGATCGTTGCCGCCCCCATGCCCGCCAAGCAGCGGAACCACCGCGCTGCCGTCCTCGGCGACGGCGAGGACGGGCGGCTCGGTGCGCTTGTCGGACAAAAGGGGCGCCAGAAGGCGCACCAGCGCGCCGGCCGCCATCAGGGCGACAATGGGCCGGCCCGCGCCGAACAGCGCTCCCAGATGCGCGCGCAGATCGTCGAACACGCCGTCCGCCTGGTCGGCGGCGACGCGCCTGGCGGCGGCATGGATGGTCCCGCCGACCGCGGCGCGCACCGTGCGCGCGACCGGCAGCGCGCCGCCGGCCAGGACGATGATCACAGGTGCCTTCATCGGCAGGACGCCGGCGGGGGCCATGCCTCGCCGCCCTTGTAGACGAGGATCATCGAGAAATAGGGCGCCGCGTCCCGGTCGGCCATGGCGTCGAGCCCGGCAAGTCCTTGCGTCTCCAGCGTCAGGCGCTCGGCATAACAGCTTTGCCCCGTCAGCCCGAGCCTGCCGAGGAGCGCGGCGATGCGCCCGATATGCCGGCCGACCTTGATGATCGCCGCGCCGTCGCACGCGTCAAGCTGCGCCTCGATGCGCGCATCGTCGAGCGGCGCCGGAATCACCGAGAACACCTCGTTGCGCGCCGCCAGCGGCCGGGCGATGGCCGCACCGCCCGCCATCACAGACGACACGCCCGGCACGATCTCGAACCGGTGGCGGTGCGACAGGCGCTGGAACAGATACATGAACGAGCCGTAGAAGAACGGATCGCCCTCGCACAGCACGGCAACGTCGCGCCCCGCATCGAGATGGGCGGCGATCTCGGAGGCGGCCCCGTCATAGACCTCGGCGGCGGGAAAGCGCTCGGCGCGCATCGGCACGCGAATGGCGATCTCCACATGATCGGCGCGGATCAGGCCGGCGACGATCGAGCGGGCGAAGCTGTCGCCGCCCTCGGGCGCGGGCCATGCGATGACGGGCGCCGCGGCCAGGAGCCGCCGCGCGCGCAGCGTGATCAGGTCGGGCGCGCCGGGCCCGACGCCGACGCCGTAGAGCGTGCCCTTTCGGCCCATCTCCGTCCGGCTCATGGCTTCTTGATCCAGAACCATTGCGTGACGGGCATGGCGGGCCGCCACCCCTTATAGGGTCCGACCGGCGCGGCGCTTTCGACCGAAATGCGCTGCAACGCGCCGCCGAACTCCGCATAGGCGGCGTGCAACACCGCCTCGCTTTCCAGCGTGACGGCGTGCGCCACCAGCCGGCCGAGCGGCCTGAGCGCGACCATGCAGGCGCCGATGGCCGGCCGCCCGACGCCGCCGCCGACGAAGGCGGCGTCGGGCGCGTCCAGCCCTTCGAGCGCTGCGGGCGCCTCGCCGTCGACCAGTTCGAGCTTGGGCGTGCCGAGCGCGAGCGCGTTCCGGGCGGCCATGTCCCGCCGTTCGGCGTTCGGCTCGATGCCGATCGCGCGGGCCTCGGGGGCCGCGCGCATCCATTCGATGCCGATCGAGCCGCATCCGGCGCCGGCATCCCACAAAAGCGCGCCGCGGTGCGGAGCGAGCCTGGCGAGCGCCACGGCGCGCACGACCCGCTTGGTCATCTTGCCGTCATGGACGAAGGCCTCGTCCGGAAGGCCCGTGCGCGGGTGGATGACCGCGTCGGGTCCGGCGATGCATTCGATGGCGAGCGTATGGAAGTCCGGCACCTCGCGCGGCGGACGGTCCGCGGAGCCGTTGGTGCGGCTCTCGTCCGGCCCGCCCATCGCCGCGAGCGCCGTCATGGTCGAGGCGCCATAGCCGCGCGCGCCGAGCAGCGCCGCCACGGTCTCCGGCGATGTCGCGTCCCCGGCCAGCACCAGCAGTCGCGCGCCGGGCGCAAAAAACGGCACGATCTGCTCGGCGGCGCGACCGTGCACCGTCAGCGTCTCGACATCGGCCAGCGACCAGCCCATGCGGCAAGCGGCAAGCTGGAACGCCGACAATTGCGGATGAAAGGCGATCTCATCGGCGTCGATCGCCTTCAGGAGCCGCGCGCCGACCGAATACCAGAGCGGATCGCCGGTCACCAGCACGACGATGCGCCTGCCCTTGTGCGCGCGGATCGTCTCGATCATCGCGTCGAACGGCGACGGCCAGGCGATCCGCTCGGCGCGCGGGTTCAGGGCGAGCCCATGGTGCCGGTCGCCGCCGACGATCACCTCGGCGCCCTCGACCAGCGCGCGGGCGGCGGGGGCAAGGCCGGCCATGCCGTCCTCGCCGATGCCGATCACGTGCAGCCAGGCAGGCCCCGGCGGCACCGCGCTCATGTCGCAAGCCCGCCCGCAAGGGCGTTCACGGCGGCCTGGGCCATGGCCGTGCCGCCGCGCCGGCCCAGAAGCGTCACATAGGCCATGCCGCGCGGGTTGCGCGCCAGCTCGGCCTTGCTCTCGGCGGCGCCGACGAACCCGACCGGAAAGGCGATCACCGCCGCCGGCCGGCCCGCCTTGCCCGCATCGATCAGTTCGAGCAGGCGGAACAGCGCCGTCGGCGCGTTGCCGATCGCCACGATCTGGCCTTCGAGCCGTTCGCCCCAAAGGTCGATCTGGGCGCTGGCGCGGGTCATGCGATGCCGCTCGGCATGGGCGGCCACCTCCGGCGCCGAGATGCGGCAATGCAGTTCGCATTCCTTCGGGAGCAGGTGCCCCATGATGCCGTGCCGCAGCGTCTCGACGTCGCAATAGATGTCCGCGCCGCCGTCGAGGACCCCCCGCGCGCGCGCGGCGACCGCGCCGCCGAAGCGCAGATCGTCGAGCACCTCCGGCATGCCGCAGGCATGGACGATCCGCGTCGCGACCGACCGGATATCCTCCGGCAGGGCCCGGAGCCGCTCGACGCGCGCGATCTGGGCGAACGATTGCGCGTAGATCGCCTCGGGTTCGCGAACATAGTCGATCATCGGTCAGGCTTTCACCGGGGCCGCGCGCTCACCGTCCATGCTCCGGGGGCCGAGCGGATGGTGCGCCTGCGGATAGGGATGGTGGTGGTGGCCGTGATCGTGCGCATGGTCATGGTGGTGATCGTGACCGTGATCGTGCGCGTGCACCGGCGTCCAGGGCAGCCCGTGCTCGCGGCAGAACGCCTCGTTGCGGCAGCGCGCGTCGCAATCGCCCGCGCACGGGCAGTTCTGCGGCGCGCCGCCCACGCCCTCCACATGATGGTGGTGGCTTTCCTGCGCCAGCCCCACCTCGGCCTCGAAGCCCAGAACCTGCTCGCGATATTTGCACATCTGGCAGTTCATGTTGTTCGTGCCTTCGAGGATCTCGCGCACCCGCTCGACCATCGTGTCGATCACCAGCGGGTGGTCGTTCAGATAGCCGGCCTTGACGAAGTCGATCTCGGGGTGGGCCTCGGCCACCGCGTCCGTGTGGGCGTGGATGCGCTTGACCAGGACGCCGGTGAACAGGAAATAGGGAAACACGACCACGCGCCGGTATCCGAGCCGGGCCGCATGTTCGAGCGCCGGCTTGACGAGCGGGAAGGTGACGCCCGAATAGGCCGTCTCGCCCCAGCCGAAGCCCATCCCCTCCCACAGCATGCGCATGATCTTGGCGACGTTGGAGTTGGCGTCGGGATCGGACGCGCCGCGGCCGACGACGACCAGCATCGTGTCGTG
>NZ_CFIFWG010000166.1:0-6931 GCF_984466335.1 Roseitalea sp.
CCGGAAAGCGCGTCAACGGTCGAGGGCAAGCCGCGGGCAGGCTGTCGGCGAGCGTGTGCCTGCTCGTGCTTTGCGCCGCCACGGTGCCGGCGATGCCGCGCGCCCATGCGCAGTCCGGCCTTGAGGCGCTCACCGCCGCCAGCCCCGACGAACCGCTGCTGCTACAGGCCGACGAACTGGTCTACAACAATGACGAGCGCACGATTTCGGCCGTCGGCGGCGTGCGAATCGACCATGGCGGCACGCGCCTCGTGGCCGACCGCGTCACCTATATCGAGACGAGCGGGCGGATGGTCGCGACCGGCGGCGTGGAGATCCTCCAGCCCGACGGGGTGCGGCTGACCGCCGACGAGATCGACATCACCGACGACTTCCGCGACGGGTTCCTGAACGCGCTGCGCGTCGTCACACCCGACAATGTGCGCTTTGCGGCCGAAAGCGCCGAACGGCGCAGCGGCGCGGTCACCGTCTTCAACCAGGGCATCTACACGGCATGCGAGCCCTGCCGGGAACGCCCCGACAAGCCGCCGCTGTGGCAGATCAAGTCGCAGCGCACGGTCTGGAACAGCGAGGAAAAGACCGTCACCTTCGAGAACGCCCGGTTCGAGTTCCTCGGCATGCCGATCGCATGGCTGCCCGTGTTCACCACGGCCGATCCCACCGTGCGGCGCAAGACCGGGTTCCTCGCCCCCGGCTTCAGCTTCGCCGAGGAGCGCGGCTTCGGCGTGTCGGTGCCGTTCTTCGTCAACCTCGCCCCCAACCGCGACCTGACGCTGACCGGCACGGGCTATACGCGGCAGGGCTTTCTGGGCGAGGCCGCGTTCCGCCACCGGCTCGAAGGCGGCACCTACACGCTGAAGACGGCCGGCATCCGCCAGGCCCGCCCGGACGCGTTCGGCGCCGGGACCGTCGACCGCATGCAAACCGCGCGCGGCATGATCGGCACGACCGGCCGCTTCCAGATCAATCCGCGCTGGAGCTTCGGCTGGAACGGCCTGCTGCAAACCGACAAGAACTTTTCGCGCACCTACAACATTGCCGGCTTCAACGCCGAGGTGATCCGCAACGAGGTCTGGCTGACCGGCCTTTCGGGCACCAATTTCCTCGACGCGCGGGCGATGCATTTCGACGTCCAGGACAATGTGCCCGATCCCGGCGGGCGGGGTCCGCGCCAGCCCTCGGTCCTGCCGAGCATCGACTATCATTACGTGCTGCCGCGGCCGGTGGCGGGCGGCCGGCTCGCCTTCAAGCTGAACACGCGCGGCATCGTGCGCGAGCGCGCCGATACGCGCCTGGCCGCGGGGCCGGCCGACGACAATTTCGCAACCTTCGGCACGGACGGCGCCTCCTGGCGGCTGACCACCGAAACCGAGTGGAAGCGCACCTTCACCGCGCCCGGCGGGCTGCTCGTCACGCCGCTCCTGCACGCGCGCAGCGACGCCACCCATCTCGACCTGAACGCCGCCGGCCCGCTGTCGCAGACGATGGAGGCGGCCGGCACGCCGCTCGCCGCCAACGGCACGCACTGGCGCGGCATGGCGACGGCCGGCATCGAGGCGCGCTGGCCGGTGCTGATCTCGGCGCCCGGCTCGCACCATGTGATCGAGCCGATCGCGCAGATTTTCGCGCGGCCCGATGCGCCGAACGGCGCGGCGCTGCCCAACGAGGACGCCCAGAGCCTGGTGTTCGACGCCTCGGACCTGTTCGCGCGCGACAAGTTCTCGGGCTTCGACCGGATCGAGGGCGGCGTGCGCGCCAATGTCGGGCTGCGCTATAACGGCCAACTGGGACCGGACTGGAGCGCCAGCGCGATCTTCGGCCAGTCCTACCACCTGGCGGGCGACAATCCCTATGACGATGCCGACCTGGTCAATGCAGGCGCCGATTCGGGGCTTGAGACGGACCGGTCGGACCTTGTCGCCCATCTGGGCGTGCGCCATGCCAGCGGCTTCGGAGCCACCGCCGATGCGCGGTTCGACGAAAGCGACCTCGATGTCAGGCGGGCCGAGGCCGGCCTGTCCTTTTCCAACGAGACGATCGCGCTTTCAAGCAACTACGCCATCCAGAAGGCACAGCCGACCTACGGCTTTGCGACCGATCGCCATGAGGTCTCGGGCGGCGGCTCGGTCCGCCTTGGCGAGGATTGGCGCGTCCTGGGATCGGCGACCTACGACATCACCGACGATCGGATGACGCGCCGGGCGATCGGCCTTGCCTATGACGATGAGTGCTTCGCGTTCGGCTTTTCCTACAGCGAGACGGTCGATACGTCCGACGCCATCACCCGCAGTTTCGGTCTGCGCTTCACGGCCAGGACGCTGGGCGACATCGGCGTGACATCGTCGGGACTGGACTTCTGACGGGCGGCCGCGACCGACACGGCGCCATCGTTTCGCCGCGATGGGCGCGCAGTCAGCCGGCCGAACTTGTGATTGACCCGGCCGGCCGATATGAGGAGCCGGAAGAGACGGGGAAGCCATCTGTTGAGGATCGCCATGGTTCACCAACGCTTGCGCCGCCGCGCGGCCGCGCTGGCCATCGCCGCCGCGGTTGCCGCAACGTCGATCTGGAGCCCGCTCGCCCCGCTGGGCGCAAGGCCGGCCGCCGCCTCGGAAATCCGGGTCATCGTCAATGACGAGATCGTCACCAGCTACGACATCGCGCGCCGCGCCGCCTTCCTGCGGTTGCAGCGCCGCGACGGCAACGCGACCCGGCAGGCGACCGAGGACCTGACCGAAGAGGCGCTCAAGCGCCATGCGGTCCGGCGCGCGGGCATAAGGATCCCCGATTCGACCGTCAACGAGGCGTTCGCCAATTTCGCGCGGCGCAACGACATGTCGGCCGGTCAGATGACGCAGGTCCTCGACCAGTCGGGCGTCACGGTCGACCACTTCAAGGAGTTCATCCGGCTACAGATCGGCTGGGGGCAGACGGTGCAGCTTCGCGCGCGCGCGGCCGGCCGGATGATGAGCGAGCAGGAGGCGGTCGCGCGCATGCTCCAGCAGGGCGGCCAGAAGCCGACCTCGACCGAATATATCCTTCAGCAAGTGATCTTCCTGGTGCCGGAGGACCAGCGGGGAGGGCTGCTGGCGGCGCGGCGCGCCGAAGCCAACCGGATGCGCGGCCTCGTCAACGATTGCGGGCGGACGATCAGCCTCGCCCAGGGCCTGCGCGACGTGACCGTGCGCGATCTGGGCCGCGTGCTGGAACTTGAACTGCCCAGCCGCTGGGCCGACGATGTGTCCGGCCTGGGGGCCGGCCAGACGACCAAGGTCAGGGACACCGAGCGCGGCGCCGAGTTCATCATCGTGTGCCGGGCGCGCCAGGTCAGCGACGACCGGGTCGCCCAGCTTCAGTTCTCAACCGAAGCGCTCGAAGCGGACGGCGGCGACGCAGGCACCCGTTTGCTTGAGGAACTGCGCGCCGATGCCCGCATCCAGCGCCGCTGACGCGCGCGCCGTCGGCGCGGGCGCGGCCGATCCGGCGCGTGCGCTGGCGGTCAGTTGCGGCGACCCCTCCGGCATCGGCCCCGACATCATCCTTGCGGCCTGGTCGCGGCGGACGGCGCTTTCGCTGCCGCCCTTCTTCTGCCTGGGCGATCCGGACCAGTTGAGCGCGCGGGCCGGCCGTCTCGGACTGACGGTGAACATCACAGAGGCGGCGCCGGCGCGGGCCGCGGCCGCTTTTTCGACCTCGCTGCCGGTCGTGCCGCTGCGAAACCGCCTCGGAGAGCGGCCGGGCGTTCCCCTGCGGGCCAACGCGGCCGGCGTGATCGAGGCGATCGACCGGGCGGTCGCCCTGACCATGGCCGGCGAGGCGGCCGGGGTCGTGACCGCGCCGATCGCCAAGAAGCCGCTCTACGAGGCTGGGTTCGCCCATCCCGGCCACACCGAATATCTGGCCGAACGCGCCGCGCGGCACACGGGCGAACGGGTCCGGCCCGTGATGATGATCGCCGGCCCCACTGTGCGCACGATTCCGGTGACCATCCACATCCCGCTCGCCGCCGTGCCGGGCGCGCTGACGACCGCGCTGATCGTCGAGACGATCCGCATCGCGGACCGCGACCTCAAGGCGCGCCTTGGCATCGCCGCGCCGCGCATCGCCGTCGCCGGCCTCAACCCCCATGCCGGCGAGGAGGGCGCGCTCGGCGGCGAGGACCGGGCGGTCGTCGCGCCGGCGGTCGCAAGGGCGCGCGAGGAGGGCATCGACGCGCGCGGCCCCCTGCCCGCCGACACGCTGTTTCACGCCGCCGCGCGCGCCGGCCACGATGTCGCGGTGTGCATGTATCACGACCAGGCGCTGATCCCGGCCAAGGCGCTCGATTTCGACGAGGGCGTCAACGTCACGCTCGGCCTGCCATTCGTGCGCACATCGCCGGACCATGGCACCGCATTCGCCATCGCCGGCACGCAAGAGGCGCGGCCCGACAGCTTCATCGCCGCCCTGAAGATGGCCGCGCGCATGGCGGGCCGGCGCGCGGCCGCCGCGTGAGCGAAAGGCCGGCGCGCGACGGGCTGCCGCCGCTGCGCGCGGTCATCGAGGCGCACGGGCTGGCCGCGCGCAAGGCGCTCGGCCAGAATTTCCTGCTCGACCTGAACCTGACCGCCAAGATCGCCCGGCAGGCCGGCGACCTGTCCGCCACCACCGTCATCGAGGTCGGACCGGGGCCCGGCGGGCTGACGCGCGCCCTTCTGACGGAAGGCGCGCGCCATGTCGTCGCGATCGAGCGCGATCCGCGCTGCCTGCCGGCACTGGCGGAAATCGCCGCGCACCACCCCGGCCGGCTGACCGTGATCGAGGGTGACGCGCTGGACATCGATTACGCCGCCCTGCCCGAGGCGCGGGGCCGAACCGCGATCGTGGCCAACCTGCCCTACAATGTCGGCACCGCGCTTCTGGCGGGCTGGCTGTCCGTCTCGCCATGGCCGCCCTTCTGGGCGTCGATGACGCTCATGTTCCAGCGCGAGGTGGCCGAACGGATCGTCGCGGCGCCGGGCGATCGCGCCTATGGGCGCCTGGGCGTTCTGACCGGCTGGCGGGCGCGGGCGGCGATCCGTTTCGACGTGCCGCCCCAGGCCTTCCGGCCGCCGCCCAAGGTGACGTCGTCGGTCGTGCACATCGCGCCAAGGGCCGACCCGATCGCGTGCGACCGCGCAAGGCTCGAAACCGTGACCCGGCACGCCTTCGGCCAGCGGCGCAAGATGCTGCGCCAGAGCCTTGCGCCGCTCGGCGGGACGGCCCTTCTGGAGCGGGCGGGGATCGACGGCACAAGACGGGCCGAAACGCTCTCGGTCGCGGAATGGTGCGCCCTGGCGAACGCGCTATGATCACTTTCGCTTTTCGCTGAATCGCCCGAGCGGCCCAAGTCTTTGTTTTGCCGCAATTGCGGACGCGAAACCGATTCCCACTTTCGCTGGAATTGCTCTATGACGGCGGCTCGGTCGCGCGCGATGTCGACAAAAGAGCGTTGACGAAATCGAACAGGCCGAGCCGGCGGTCGCGGCGAAGCCTTTCGGCGCGCACGATGGCGCGCAGCGCATCGAAGGCGCGGCCCAGATCGTCATTGACGATGACATAGTCATATTCGTGCCAGCGCTCGATCTCCACGGCCGCGTTCCGAAGGCGCCGCTCGATCACCTCCGGCCTGTCCTCGGCACGGCGCATCAGCCGGGCGCGCAGTTCGGCCATGGAGGGCGGCAGGATGAACACGGACACGATGTCGGCGCGCATCTTCCGCGTCATCTGCTCGGCGCCCTGCCAGTCGATGTCGAACAGCATGTCGCGGCCCTCGCCCATCGCCCGTTCGACCGGCGCGCGCGGCGTGGCGTAATGGTGGCCGTGCACCTTGGCCCATTCGAGCAGATCGTCATCGTCGCGCATGCGCATGAAGGTGCGTTCGTCGACGAAGCGATAGTGCACGCCTTCGATCTCGCTGCCGCGCCGCGCGCGCGTGGTCACCGAGACCGACAGTTCGAACCCCGGATCGGTCTCCATCAGATTGCGCGCAAGGGTCGACTTGCCCGCCCCCGAAGGCGAGGACAGGACGAGCATCAGCCCGCGGCGGGCAATCGTCGCACCCATCTGCTTTGCGTCGTCTTCGCCGGTCGCGCCCGCCACGCCCTGGTCCCCCATTGCCGTCCCCTATTGCAGGTTCTGCACCTGCTCGCGCAACCGGTCGATCACCGTTTTCAACTCCAGGCCGATCGCGGTCAGGCCCGTCGAGGCCGATTTCGAGCACAGCGTGTTGGCCTCGCGGTTGAACTCCTGGGCGAGGAAGTCGAGCTTGCGGCCGATCGCGCCGCCGGCCGCAAGATGATCGCGGGCCGCCGCGACATGGGCCATGAGGCGGCCGATCTCCTCGGCCACGTCCGCCTTGGCCGCAAGGATCGCCGCCTCGGCGTCCAGCCGCACCGGATCGAGCGCTGTGTCCGCCAGAAGCCGGGCGATCTGCCCTTCAAGGCGTGCCCTGATCGCCTCGGGCCGGCTTTCGGGCTCGGCGTCTGCGCGGCCGGCAAGCGCCTCGATCGCGTCGATATGGCCGGCCACCAGCGCGGCCATGGCCGCGCCCTCGGCGCGGCGCGCCTCGATCAGCGCATCGAGCGCCGCATCGACCAGGGCGACAATCTGTGCACCGTCGATCCCACCGCTCCGGGCAATGCCCTCATCGGTCGTGACCACGCCGCGGAGCGCCAGGATCCCGTCGCTTGTGGGCGGCGCGATGCCCGTTTCGGCCGACAAGGCGAGGGCTTCGGCGGCCAGGCGGCGGAAGGTCCCGGCCTCGATGGCGGGCGCTCCGGCCCCGGTATCGGCCGCGACGGCGATGCCGACCTGGAGGTTGCCGCGCGCGATGCGCGCACCGATGCGCTTCCTGATGGCGGGCTCGTGGGCCTCAAGGCCCAGCGGCAGACGCAGCTTGACGTCCAGCGCG
>NZ_CFIFWG010000167.1:0-6857 GCF_984466335.1 Roseitalea sp.
AATGCGTTCGACGACGCCAATTTCGCCATCGGGCTTGACCGCGACAATGCCGAGGGTTGGCTCAACCAGGGCCTGGTCTACGAGGCGCGCGGCGACAATGAACGCGCCTCCCGCTCGTTCCGCCGCGCGCTACAGCTCGATCCCGACTTTTCCATCGCGCGCGCGGCGATGGACCGGGTGACGTGACCGGGCGCTCGGCCGCCCTCAGACTCGACTGGTGCCAGGTCCCGGCGCGGGTTGCGCGCCGCCCAGCGCTTCCGATCGCGCCGCCAGATAGCGCCTGAGGGGCGGCTCGACCGTGAGCGATACGGCTTTTTCATAGGCGGGCATCGCAGCTTCGACGTCCCCGAGGTCGGCGAGCAGCTTGCCGCGGGCCGCCCAGTAGGGCTGGAAGGCGCGGACGGCCTTTTCATCAAGGCGCGACAGCGCGTCCAGACCCACCCTGGGACCGTGGCGTTCGGCCAAGACGACGGCGCGCGCGACCGATGCGCCAAGCGACGGCGAAATCCTGTCAAGCGCGTAGTAGAGCTTGTCGAGCGCCAGCCAGTCGATCCGGCCGGTCTTGGCGCGGTCCAGATGCAGGCTCTGGATCGCCGCCTCGATCTGGAAGCGGCCGGGCGAAGCGAGCGCCCGCGCGCGCGCGAGCGCGCCCTGCCCATAGACGATCAGGCGCCCGTCCCACAGGCGATGGTCCTGCTCGTCCAGCGGCACGAACGTATCGTCCTTGATGCGAGCACCCCGGCGGGCGTGGCCGAAGGCGATGAGCGCGGCGAGACCGTGCGATTCAGCGTCCCCGGGCACCAGATGGCAAAGCAGGCCCGCAAGATAGAGCGCCTCCTGGCCAAGCGCATCGCTCGGCGCCAGCCAGTCCAGCGCGTGGGCCGCATAGACCGCCTCGCGCACCGCGCCAAGCCGGCCGGGCAGATCGGTGGCGTCGGGCAGGTGGAAGGGAATGCGCGCATCCCTGACCTTGCGCTTGGCGCGGACCAGTCGCTGCGCCATGGCGGACGGGCTGACGACGAAGGCGCGCGCGATCTCGGCCGCCTCCAAGCCCAGCACGGTCTGGAGCATCAGCGGGGTGTGCAGATCGACCGGCAGCGCGGGGTGGGCGCAGACCAGCATCAGCGATAGCCGCTCGTCGGGCAAGGGCCCGGCGGTGCGTTCGGGCTCGACCATGTCGGGGATCGCATCCGTTTCGGGGAAGCGCAAGAGCCGCCTTTGCGTATCCGTCAGCCGGTTGCGGGCGACGGTCAGGAGCCAGGCTTCGGGGTTGGCAGGCACACCGGTCTCCGGCCATTTGGCAAGCGCCTTGGCGAAGGCGTCGGCCAGCGCGTCCTCGGCCAGCGCAATGTCGCCGCTCTGCTTGGCAAGGATGGCGATCAGCTTGCCGTAGGATGCCCGCGCCGCACTTTGTGCGGCGCGGGCCGTCTCGCTCACGCGCCGCCCATGGCCGAGGCGCGGATTTCGATCCCGCCGGCCTTGGCGGCGGGGCACTTCTCGGCCCAGGCCATGGCGGCGTCGAGATCGGGCACGTCGATCACGAAATAGCCGCCCAGCGTCTCCTTGGTGTCGGCGAACGGGCCGTCCTGCACGATCTTGCCGCCGCCCTTGAGGCTGAGCGTGGTCGCGGTTTCCACCGGCCGCAGCCAGTCGGTGTCGACGAAGACGCCGGCTTCCTTGAGCGCGCCGATATAGGCGCCGTAGACCTCCTGCATGGCGGCCCAGTCGTCCTGGGTCATGTCGGCGAAGTCGGCGGGATCGGAATAAAGAAGGAAGGTGTAACGCATGTGCTTATCTCCGGTTGGATTGGGTAGAGCAATTTCAGCGAAAAGCCTGTCCCGGACCCGATCCGGGGCGGGCTTTTCGCGTCCGCAATTGCGGCAAAACAAACAGTTGGGCGCTTGCGCGATTCAACGAAAAGCGAAAGCGCCCTAGGCTGCGGTTTCAAGATTGGCAAGGCCGCGCTCGAAGGTCGGGCCCACCATGCGGTCCATGAACAGGCCCATGACGCGCCCGATCGGGTTGAAACCCATATCGGCCTGCATCGACCAGGTGACCGTGGCGCCACCGTCGCGCGGCTCGGCGCGGATGGTCTGCGAGGGCTTGCCCATCGGCCCAAGATCGATCCGGTAGTACACGGCATCGTCGGTGATCGCCGAGACCATCTGGCTGCCCTTGCCTTCCCTGCCGGCGAAGTGAAAGCCGGAGCCGACGCCCGAGGACGGGCCGAACAGGGTGATCTTGAGCGCCGGATCGGTGCTCTTATAGGGGTTGAAGCGCTGATAGCCTTCGCTGGAAGCAGCCAGCGCCAGCACGGTGGCCGCGTCGGCCTCGATCAGCGCCTGGCGCTCGACATGGATTTGGCGTGGCAGCAGCAATGTGGAAGCAGCGACCATCGCCAGCGTGCCAGCCAAGGCGGCCAGTATCTGCATGAGTGTCATTTCAAGGTCCTTTCATCGGGTCGAGAGCATCGCGCCCTCACCCCCCATGACGAACGGACCCCGGTCAAATCGACAAAAGACATGAAAAAACCGCGACGTTTTCGCCGCGGCTTGAAGGATGCGAGGAAAGCCGGCCCCGTCAGTCGGCCATCGCCTTGACGATGTCCTCGGTCATCTTCTTGGCGTCGCCCAAAAGCATCATCGTGCCGTCCTTGTAGAACAGCGTGTTGTCGATGCCCGCATAGCCCGAGCCGAGCGAGCGCTTGACGAACAGGCAGGTCTTGGCCTTGTCGACGTCCAGGATCGGCATGCCGTAGATGGGCGAGGCGGAATCGTCGCGCGCGGCCGGGTTGGTGACGTCGTTGGCGCCGATCACATAGGCGATGTCGGCCTGGGCGAACTCGGCGTTGATGTCCTCCAGTTCGAACACCTCGTCATAGGGCACGTTGGCTTCGGCGAGCAGCACGTTCATGTGGCCGGGCATGCGGCCGGCGACCGGGTGGATGGCGTAGGAGACCTGCACGCCCTCGGCCTTGAGCGTGTCGGCCATCTCGCGCACCGCGTGCTGCGCCTGGGCGACGGCCATGCCGTAGCCGGGCACGATGATCACCTTGGAGGCGTTCTTCATCAGGAAGGCGGCATCGTCCGCCGAGCCCTGCTTGACGGTGCGGTCGATGCCGTCATCGGCGCCGGCCGTGGCCGTCTCGCCGCCGAACCCGCCAAGGATCACCGAGATGAAGGAGCGGTTCATGCCCTTGCACATGATGTAGCTGAGGATCGCGCCCGAAGAGCCGACCAGTGCGCCGGTGATGATCAGGGCGAGGTTCTCGACGGTGAAGCCGATGCCCGCCGCCGCCCAGCCCGAATAGGAGTTGAGCATGGAGACGACCACCGGCATGTCGGCGCCGCCGATCGGGATGATGATCAGGACGCCGATCGCAAGCGACAGCGCGACCAGGAGCCAGAACACCATGTAGCTCTCGGTGTTCACCAGCATCACGACGAAGACGATGATGGCGATGGCGATGGCCGCATTGAGCGGGTGACGCGCCGGCAGCAGGATCGGCTTGCCGGACATCCTCCCGTCGAGCTTCAGAAAGGCGATCACCGAGCCGGTGAAGGTGATCGCGCCGATCGCCGCGCCGATCGACATTTCGACGAGGGCGATCGATTTGATCGCGCCGACCGCGCCGATCCCGAACGAGGCGGGCGAATAGAGCGCGGCGGCGGCCACCAGAACGGCGGCGAGGCCGACCAGCGAATGGAAGCCGGCGACGAGTTGCGGCATGGCCGTCATGGCGATGTTGCGCGCCACATAGGCGCCGACCGAGCCGCCAAGGACGATGCCCGCGACGATCATGAGAGCGCCGCCGGCGCCGGGCGCGGCCATGAACAAGGTCGTGAGCACGGCGATGCCCATGCCGATCATGCCGTACATGTTGCCCTGGCGGCTGGTCGTCGGATGCGACAGGCCGCGCAGCGCCAGGATGAACAGGATTCCGGAAATCAGATAAAGGAAGGAGGCGATGTTGACCGACATTTACCGCCTCACTTGTCTTTTTTCTTGTACATGGCGAGCATGCGCTGGGTAACCAGGAACCCGCCGAAAATATTCACCGAGGCAAGAACGAGCGCAACGAAACCGAAGCCCGTCGCAAGCCCGCTCTCGGAAATGCCGACCGCCAGAAGCGCGCCGACCACGATCACAGAGGAGATCGCGTTGGTCACGCTCATCAGCGGCGTGTGCAGCGCCGGCGTCACCGACCAGACGACGTAGTAGCCGACGAAAATCGCCAGCACGAAGATCGAGAACAGAAAGACGAACTCGTTGACGCCGCCCTGCTGGACGGCGTCGGCGGCCGCGCCCACCGCCGGCGGGGCGTCGGCGACCACCCCGCGTACGCCCTCGACGGCTTGATCGAGCGCGTCGAGCGCCCGGGATACGCTGTCGTCAGCCATCGGCCTTGTCCCCCTGTTCCGCCGGCCCGCCGAAGCGCGGATGTACCAGTTCGCCGCCATGGGTCAGCAGCGTCGCCGCGACCAGTTCGTCCTTGCGATCTATCTTGAGCGCGCCGCTTTCACCGTCGACCAGCGTTTCCAGAAACGCAAAGACATTCCTGGCATAGAGCAGCGAAGCGGAGGCAGCGACCTGGCCGGGCATGTTGGCGATGCCGATGATCGAGACGCCGTTTTTGGTCGTCACGGTGTCGTCGGGCTTGGCGCCTTCCACATTGCCGCCGCGCTCGACAGCGAGATCGACGAGGACGGAGCCGGGCTTCATCGTCTCCAGCATCGCCCTGGAGACCAGCCTGGGCGCGGGCCGGCCGGGGATCAGCGCCGTGGTGATGACGATGTCCTGCTTGGCGATGTGGTCGGCGACGAGTTCGGACTGCTTTGCCTGATAGTCCTTCGACATTTCCTTGGCGTAGCCGCCGGCGGTCTCGGCCGCCTTGAACTCGTCATCCTCCACGGCGACGAAGTTGGCGCCCAGCGAGGCGACCTGCTCTTTTGCGGCGGGGCGAACGTCGGTGGCGGTGACGACCGCGCCCAGCCGCCGCGCGGTGGCGATCGCCTGAAGACCGGCGACGCCCGCGCCCATCACGAACACCTTGGCGGCCGGCACCGTGCCCGCCGCCGTCATCATCATCGGCATGGCGCGGTCATAGGCGGCGGCGGCCTCGATCACCGCCTGGTAGCCGGCAAGGTTGGCCTGGCTGGACAAGACGTCCATCACCTGCGCGCGGGTGATACGGGGCATCAGTTCCATGGCGAACACCGAAAGGCCCGCTCCGGCCATCTCGCCGAGCGCCTTTTGGGCATCGTACGGGTCGATGGCGGCGATCACCGCCGCGCCCTTCTTGTATCTCTTGATCTCGGCCGGCGCCGGCCGGCGCACCTTGAGCACCACATCGGCCCTGCCCGCGCCCGCGGCGGCGGTCACCATCGCGGCGCCCGCGGCCTCGAACTGGGCATCGGGAATGCGCGACAGCGATCCCGCGCCCTTTTCGACGGTCACCGCATGGCCGGCCTTGACCAGTCGCTTGACGGTATCGGGCGAGGCCGCAACGCGCGGTTCGCCCCCTTGCGTTTCCTTGGCGATGAAGATTGTCAGCGACACGTCCGGCCTCCCCCGCGGCTCTCAACTGGTCCGGTGGCGCGCTGCGTCGACGCGCCGGAGCGGTCGCGCCTCAAAGGACGAGCCGCGCCACGATGACGAGCAGGACGAAGGCGATTGTGCCGCCGACGAGGCCGCCGCCGGCGAAGAAGCCGAACGCCATGGCGACGAGCAGGGCCGCTGAGGCGACCGTGCCCCACTTGGTGAGCGTCAGGAACAGGCTGAACGTGTTTTCATGTTCCTGATAGTCCATCGGTGCGCCACCCTCCGGGTCGGCTTCGCTCTGCTCGCTCATCGCGGTCTCCACAGTCGGCCACTGCCCAGCGCATAGCGAAAACCGGGCGGCACTTCAATGGTGCATCTGCGCAGGGTCGGCGGGCGGGATCAGGCCGCGCTCCGCGCCCGCATCGCGTAGCGGGCGGTCGGCCGCACGCAAAGCGGCGGCATTGCGCGGGCCGATTGCTCAAACAGCATACGCGCTTCGGTTTGCGTGAAGAAGAAGATCGGATTGCGGTTGGTCACATAGGTCTGGTTGGCGCGCGAAACGCCCAGCAGCACCGTATCGGGGAACATGCCCTGGGGGACGAATGGCCCGGCCAGCCGCGTCGCCCTGAACATCCGCCGGTAGTAGGCCTCGTGCTTGAGCTTGACCAGGCCGATGCAATAGTCGGCCTCAAGGTAGATCGTCATCATCACCGACAGCCGGTGGGTCAGCGCCGGCAGCAGCGGGACCTCGGCAACGGCCTCGCCGTCGATGGCGAACCGGCTCAGTTCGACGAACCGCATGCCCTGGGCGAGCAGCGGCTTGATCGTCTCGGGACAGGCCGACATGGCGGCGGTGGGGTGGCATCCCGGCTGAACGATGCTCAGGCGCAGCGAGGAGACCAGCGCGCCATCGACATAAAGCCCGAAAACGAAGCTGCCTGGCGCGAAATCGAGCGGCTCGACCACCGGCCCGTCGAACTTGTCGTGATAGAGTTGCCGGGCGTTGAATGCCTGCCGCCGCAGAGCGCCGACATCCTCAAGATCGTCGGCGGCGACGATGCGGCGATATTCGATACGGTCCATCGTCGCCAGAATCTGATCGGGAGAAACCAGAGCGGATGCGAAAAGCGCTCTTGGTCGACCGGGGGGTGCGCCCATCATATGCCCCAAATGCCGTTGTCCAAGTGTCCAACGTCAATTTAGTGTTTAGCCAAATGTTCGTAAATCTGCCTCCGAATTAAGTTTCCATTAACGTTAACAAAGGGATTTTGTCGCAATTCAGCCTTGGCGCATACGAACTCGAAGGGAAAATTGCC
>NZ_CFIFWG010000168.1:0-6750 GCF_984466335.1 Roseitalea sp.
AAAGAGCTTTACAACCCTAGGGCCTTCATCACTCACGCGGCATGGCTGGATCAGGCTTGCGCCCATTGTCCAATATTCCCCACTGCTGCCTCCCGTAGGAGTCTGGGCCGTGTCTCAGTCCCAGTGTGGCTGATCATCCTCTCAGACCAGCTATGGATCGTCGCCTTGGTAGGCCGTTACCCCACCAACAAGCTAATCCAACGCGGGCTCATCCATCTCCGATAAATCTTTCTCCCGAAGGACGTATACGGTATTAATCCCAGTTTCCCGGAGCTATCCCGTAGAGATGGGTAGATTCCCACGCGTTACTCACCCGTCTGCCACTCCCCCGAAGGGGCGTTCGACTTGCATGTCTTAAGCCTGCCGCCAGCGTTCGTTCTGAGCCAGGATCAAACTCTCAAGTTGAATGAGAATTTGCCCGGCGTCGCTGACACGCTTGAATTGACGAGAACAATGTGTACACCGTTGCTTTCGCAACGACCATGTTCTGTCAGAAACGTGTTCGACACCGTTCGTCTCGTGATGCTCCGACCCTCAAGGTCGAGCATCCCGCAGGAACCGCCGCCCACGTTTCTCTTTCTTCTTTATTCAATTGTCAAAGATCGGATATGCGGAAACGCATGTCCCGGTTCGCCACTTGTGGGTTTTGAACCGCAATCGAGGGTCGCTAAAGCGGCTCTCTGTGATGACCGCGAGAGCGAAGCAGTTTTCCGCCAGCGGCGGCGCCGCCCTCGTTGGTGAGCGGTATATAGTCGTGGCGCCCTTATCCTGTCAATCATCAAACGTGCGTTTTTTTACATTTTTTTGACAGCGGACAGGCGGCGTCCGGCGTCCGGGGCGGCTCCGGGCGGCGACATGCTTTCCGGCGGCCGCTGCGGTCGTCCTGGGACGGTCCGCGAACCACCTGCGAGCCATCTGATTGACACATTTCACCCCTCAGGGCATGTGCTGGAAGGCACGCAAGGAAAGCCAAGGAATCGATGGCGGCAAAGCCGGACAAGCATGCCGATCTGGTGGGAGACGAACCGGCCATTGCGGGCACCGCGCGCCGCGCGCCCGATCGGCGTGAGGTCTCGCTGCGCTGGCTGACCGGAACATTCCTGACGGGTCTGACCTCGACGGCGCTGATGGGCGCGGCCCTGTTCGCAGCGCTCGACGGAAAGCAGTTCCTGGCGACCCCGCCGGAAGTGGCTTCGCGCGCCGCGCTCGCCGGGCCCGATGAGGGGACGGGCGCGAAAACCGGGCGCCTAGCCGGGACGAGCGTGCGCGCGGCGCAGCCGCCCAGCGACCGCCGACGCATGAGCGTGTCGACCGTCACCCGCACCAGCGAAGCGGACGTCATCCGGACGCGGCCTTTTGAACACCTGTCCACCCGTCTGGCCGCCGCGCGAAGCGTCGAGGCCGACTATCCGGCGTTCAATCCGCTGGCCATCTTCTCCGAGCCCGGCCTCGCCGACGCCGAAGAGGAACCCTCCGCCCGCAGCCTGATCTACGGCGCCCGCATAGAGACAGGGGCATCGATCCGCATGCGCGAGTTCGTCTTTGACGGCGAACGGACCTACGACACCGCCTTCGAGATCAGCCTTTGGGAGGCCGAGGAGACCGTTCGCACCAAGGCCCACATCCTTACCGAAGGCACGATCGAAGTCGCATCGCTCCATTATGTGGACCCGCGCCGCTTCGGCCTGAACAACCCCTTGCTGGAAGGCATCGCCACCACCGGCGGACAGGCGCGCATCGTGCCTCAGAACGTATCGATCGCCGGGCGGGATCAGAGCGGCTTCGAGATGACCTACGCCGAGGACCTTATCGAAACGCATGAGACGACCGATCTGGCCTTGCTTATGGAGGCGACGGGCTATCGCGGCGCCGCCGCCATGGCAGATGCGCTGGCAACGCTCCTGGACGCCACCGCCCTGAGCGGCGGATATGCGATTCGGCTCGGCCTTGTCGGCGACGGCACGGCCGAGGCCGAGCGCATCATGCGCGCCACCATCTATTCGGAGCGCGATCACGTGCTGACGGTCGCGCTCGATGATCAGGGCCGTTTCGTGCCGGCGCCCGAGCCGGTCGATCGCGGCATCATGCGCTATGCGCGCGCCTCCGAGCCGGCACCTGCGCCACACGACCTGCCTTCGGTCTATGATGCGATCTATCAGGGCGTGCTGGACTACGGCCTGCCGGAGACGGTCGCTGCGCAAATCGTGCGCCTGGTCGCCGCCGACGTGGACTTCCGCTCACCGGTCGGGGCCGGCGACACGCTTGAACTGTTCTATTCGATTCCCGAAGAGGGCGACGACGAGCAGCCGCGCGAGATCCTGTTCGTCCACGCCGCCTTCGGCGGCCAGTCGCACAAGTTCTACAGGTTCCGCAACGCCGAGGGCAGCTACGACTATTACGACGAGGAAGGCCGCAGCGCGCGGCAGTTCCTGCTGCGCAACCCCGTGCCCAACGGCATTTTCCGGTCCGGTTTCGGGATGCGCCGGCACCCGATCCTGGGTTATTCGCGCATGCACTGGGGCGCCGACTGGGCCGCGCCGCGCGGAACGCCGATCATCGCGCCCGGCGACGGTATCGTGACCAGGGCGGGCTGGAACTCGGGCTACGGCAAGCAGACCGTCATTCGCCATGCCAACGGCTATGAGACCTCCTATTCGCACCAGACCCGCTTTGCCCAGGGCATCGCGGCGGGCGCCCGTGTGCGCCAGGGCCAGGTGATCGGCTATGTGGGCTCGACGGGCCTGTCGACCGGCCCGCACCTGCACTATGAGGTGAGCGTCAACGGCAAGCGGGTCGACCCGATGCGCGTGCGGCTTCCGGACAGCAAATCGCTGTCCGGCGAGGAACTGACCGCCTTCATACGCGAGCGCGACCGGATCAACGCATTGCTTGAGATCGATCTGGACGACACGACGCAGCTGGCCAATATAGACGGCTGATCGCGGGCCGGCGCCGCGATCGGCGCGAAACGGCGGCTAAAGGGTCTTTTCGAGTTCCGGCAGCACGTCGAACAGGTCCGCGACGAGGCCGTAGTCGGCGACCTGGAAGATCGGCGCGTCCTCGTCCTTGTTGATGGCGACGATGACCTTGGAGTCCTTCATCCCCGCCAGATGCTGGATCGCACCCGAGATGCCGGCCGCGATGTAAAGGTCCGGGGCGACCACCTTGCCGGTCTGGCCGACCTGCCAGTCGTTCGGCGCATAGCCCGCATCGACCGCCGCGCGCGATGCGCCCACGGCCGCGCCCAGCTTGTCGGCCACCGGCAGGATGACTTCCTCGAACTTCTCGCTCGATCCCAGCGCCCGGCCACCGGAGATGATCACCTTGGCCGAGGTCAGTTCCGGCCGGTCGCCGCCCGAAAGTTCGGTCGACACATAGGACGAAAGCCCCGGATCGGCCGCGGCCGCGATTGTCTCGACCGGCGCGGCCCCGCCCTCGCCCGCAGCGCTAAACGATGCCGTGCGCACGGTGATCACCTTCCTGGCGTCAGTCGATTGCACGGTCTGGATCGCGTTGCCGGCATAGATCGGACGCTTGAACGTGTCGACGGAGACGACCTCCATGATGTCGGAGAGCTGCATCACATCGAGCAAGGCCGCAACGCGCGGCATGATGTTCTTGCCGTTGGTCGTGGCCGGCGCGACGAAGGCGTCATAGCCCTCGGCGAGCGATGCGATCAGCGCCGCCATCGGCTCGGCGAGCCGGTGCTCCAGCGCGGCGTCCTCGGCGAGCAGCACCTTGGCGACGCCGTCGAGCTTTGCGGCGGCATCGGCGGCGGCCTGCGCGCCCTGCCCGGCAACCAGCACATGCACCTCGCCGCCCAACTGGCCGGCGGCCGTCAGCGCCTTGGCGGTCTGGTCGGAAAGGGTCGCATTGTCATGTTCGGCGATCAGCAACGTGGCCATCATCATTCTCCCAACCTACAGGACGCCGGCTTCATTGCGCAGCTTATCGACCAGTTCGCCAACATCGGCGACCTTGACGCCGGCCTTGCGGCCCTCCGGCTCCTCGGTCGTCAGCACTTGAAGGCGCGGCGCCACATCGACGCCATAATCGGCCGGCGCCTTCTGATCGACCGGCTTCTTCTTGGCCTTCATGATGTTGGGCAGCGAGGCATAGCGCGGCTCGTTCAGACGCAGGTCGGTGGTCACGACAGCGGGCATGGCGATGGAAATCGTCTGCAAGCCGCCATCGACCTCGCGGGTGACGTTGGCCTTGTCGCCCTCGATCTCGACTTTCGAGGCGAACGTGCCCTGGCTCCAGCCGAGCAGCGCGGCGAGCATCTGGCCGGTCTGGTTGGCATCGTCGTCGATCGCCTGCTTGCCCAGGATCACGAGGCCCGGCGCTTCGGCCTCGACGACGCCCTTCAAAATCTTGGCCACGGCCAGCGGCTCGACCACATCGTCATGCTTGACGAGAATGCCGCGGTCGGCGCCCATGGCGAGCGCGGTGCGCAGCGTCTCTTGCGCCTTGTCAGGTCCGATGGAGACCACGACGATCTCCTCGACCTGGCCGGCCTCCTTCATGCGGATCGCCTGCTCGACCGAGATCTCGTCGAACGGGTTCATGCTCATCTTGACGTTGGCCAGTTCGACGCCGGACCCGTCCGGCTTGACCCGGATCTTCACATTGTAATCGACAACCCGCTTGACGGGCACCACAATCTTCATCTTTCCATCACTCCCTTCCGCGGAGCCGAACCGTGCGCGAACCGCCCATAGGCGTTAACGCGGGGCGGCGCTGGCGTATCACCGACATGCCGCGTCGGCCCGTGCATGCATGGATTGCCGCCGTTCCGCAAGCCCGCTTCGCGACGGGAATGCCTAATCAATATTGACGTTTACGTCAACGTCAAAAGCCCACATGCCCGCCGCCCCATCACCTCGCTGGATCGGCCGGACATTGCGCGGGCAGGCGCGCATCAGCGGCGACCCCAGGGACCCCGCGCGGGACCCGGCGGCCGGCGCCTGTCCACCGCGACCGCCCTGGGCGTCCTGATTTCGCGGTCGAACAGCGGCACGCCGCGCCGGCGCAGCACGAGCACCAGCGCCATGCCGGCGACGATGCCGCCGACATGGGCCGCCCAGGAGACCTGATCGTCGCCCAGAAAGGCCAGCATGACGAACTGGAAGCCGATCCAAAGCGTCAGTGGGATCCAGGCAGGCAAGGGCAGCGGGATGCGGCCGAGCACGAGAACCCACACGCGCACCCTGGGGTGCAGCAGCAGATAGGCGCCGACCACGCCGGCGACCGCGCCGGACGCGCCGATCAGGGGCACGGTCGATGCGGGGTCCATCAGCCCATGGGCGAGCGCACCGACGATGGCGCACGCAATGTAGAAGATGAAGAACTTCGCATGGCCCATCGCGTCCTCGACATTGTCGCCGAACACCCAAAGGAACAGCATGTTGCCGCCCAGATGCCAGAAATCGCCATGCAGGAAGGCGTAGCTGACAAGCGACAGTTCCTCGGGGATGACGACCAGTTCGGACGGCAGTTCGGAGAAATCGTTGACCACCGCCGGCGTGTAGCCGAGCGAGACGGCCGCCGCAAAAAGCCCCTCCTCGGTCGCCGGCAGGTTGACCAGAAGGAACACGAGCGCATTGGCCGCGATCAGGCCGAGCGTCACATATTGCAGGTCGATATGTTTGAGTTGGTTGGCATCATGCAGAGGCACGAACATCCAGGTCTGGCTCCTGAAGATACAGCACAGCCATTAGAGCCGAGCGAGACGGCGAATTCAATCGGTGAGCCCATCAATCGGACGCCGGAACATGCTTGATCTCGCAGTTTATCTGACTAAAGTCAGCTATTATGGCTCACCACCCCGCTGCGCGTTTCCGCCGCTTCGCCCGCGCCGTCACCCGAGAAGTGGGGGCGCTCGACGAATCGTTCCTGGGGCGCGGCCGGCCGCTCGGCGCCGCCCGCGTTCTCAATGCGATCGGACACGGCAAGGGCGATGTTGCGCGGATCCGCGATTTTCTCGGTCTGGACTCCGGGCACATGAGCCGTCTGCTGCGCGGTCTTGAAGATGAGGGCATGGTCGTCACGCACCCGAATCCAGAGGATGGTCGAAAGCGCGTGGCGCAATTGACGCAGGCCGGCCAACGTGAATTCCTCGCCTATGAACGCTTTTCCAATGCGCGGGCGGAGGCCTTCCTGTCCACACAAAAGGACACTGACACGCTGATCGCGGCGATGGACCTGATCGCGACGGCCATGGGCAGGGAAACCATCACCATCAAGCAGACCGATCCCGGCAGCGACGATGCGCGCTATTGCCTTGGGAACTACTATGGCGAACTCGCCGAGCGGTTCGAGCAAGGCTTTGACGTGTCGCTGTCGCGCGACCCCGAGGCGTCGGACATGGTCCATCCGCGTGGCGCGTTTCTGATCGCCCTGTGCGATGGCCTGCCGGTCGGGTGCGTGGGCCTTAAGGGGCGCGGCGAGCCGGTCGGCGAAATCAAGCGGCTATGGGTCGCGCCGCACGCGCGCGGTCTCGGTCTCGGCAAGCGCCTGATGCGTGAGGCGGAAGACGCGGCCCGCGCGCTTTCGATGACAACCCTGCGGCTCGACACGAACCGCGCCCTGCCCGAGGCCTGTCAGCTCTACAAGCGCGACGGCTGGATCGAGATCGACCGCTTCAACGACGACCCCTATCCGGATTTCTTCTTCGAGAAACGTCTGACCTGAAATCAGGCCCGGTCACCGGTTCTCGCCGGGCACCCAAAGGACGTCGCGGGCGCCATT
>NZ_CFIFWG010000169.1:0-6616 GCF_984466335.1 Roseitalea sp.
CGCCGATCTCGGCACGCGAAAACCAGCGCGCATCCTCCACTTCGGCGTCGATTACGATGGATTGTGTCAGCGCCTCGCAATAGCAGCCGATCATCAGCGTGTGCGGAAAGGGCCAGGGCTGGCTGGCGTGATAGGCGACGCGGCCGATGCGGACGCCCGCCTCCTCCTCCGTCTCGCGCCGCACCGCGTTTTCCAGCGTCTCGCCCGGCTCGACGAACCCGGCAAGGCACGAATACATGCCTTCGGGAAAGTGCGGGCCGCGCCCGAGCAGGCAGCGCTCATCGTCCGGCGTCACCGCCAGCATGATCACCACCGGGTCGGTGCGCGGGAAATGCTGCGCCTCGCAGGCGCCGCAAACGCGCTTGTAGCCACCGTCCGCCATGACGGTCGGCGCCCCGCAGCGCGCGCAATGGCCATGCGTGCGATGCCAGCTTAAGAGGGCAGCCCCCTGCGCCAGCGCGCCGAGCGCGGCTTCGTCCACGAGACCCTGAACGTAGATCGACCGGTAATCGACCGCCTTGAGACCCGCCGGCGGCATCTTGCGATCCGCTGCGAACGGCGTGGCGAGGACCGGTGTCCCGTCCTGCTCATATCCAAGCAGCACCGTGTCCGCCTGCCGCGCTCCCAGGGCGCGCGCCTGGCCGACGTTGAACCAGGGGTTCGCCGTCTCGCCGTTGGGGCGGAGCAGGGCGCGCCCCTCGCCCAGCAGCAGCACCCTTGCGCGCGGATCGCCCAGCGCATCGGGCACCGATGTCGCGCCGCGCTTTTCCGAAAGGCGCATCAGCCGGTTGCCGGCAAAGCCGGTCAGCGCCGAGGGCTCGGTTGCCGGATGGTCGGGAGGAAGGGCGGGCATGAAGGCTCCGGTCGCGCAACTGGGCGGCTGTCAGAACACGCTTGAAAACCGCTCGATCAGTGCGCGGGCGCCGCCGTTCCTGTAGGGCTGGGGCGCGCCCGCGCACCAGACCGGGCCCGGCCAGGCCGCATCGCCCACATTGCGCGCGATCACGTGCACATGAAGCTGGCGCACCTGGTTGCCGAGCGCTGCGACATTGATCTTGTCGGCGCCGGTGAAATCCTTGAGCGCCTTGGCGATCTGCGTCGTCTCGAAGGTGAGCATGGTCTGGTCGAGCGGGGTCAGATCATGGAGTTCGGTGATGTCGGCGCGCTTGGGCACGAGGACCAGCCAGACAAAGCGCGCATCGTTCATCAACCGCACCTGTGTCAGGCCGATATCGGCGACGGCGAAGGTGTCGCGCTCCAGAATCGGATCGAGTGTGAATGATGCCATGATCGGACGATAGCAGGTTCGGCCGCGAATGCGACTTGCAAATGAGCGCGGGACGGCCGATATGGGACGCGGGAGGTTGGTGGTGGGCGCGCCACTCGCCAACCGGGTCAGGTCCGGAAGGAAGCAGCCCCAACGAGCTTCGGCACGGGTCGCTGTGCCAGCCTCCCGCCTTTCGTCTTTTCGTGCGCATATGCCGCGCGCTGCTGGCCAAGCGGCGCGCACCTGCGCTACACGGAAGCCATGAGCGAGGCTGTTCCAAGTTCCGGCGCCTATCGCGTCCTGGCGCGCAAGTACCGTCCGGCCGATTTCACCGCGCTGATCGGCCAGGAGCCGATGGTGCGCACGCTCACCAACGCGTTCGCCGCCGACCGTATCGCCCAGGCCTGGATGCTGACCGGCGTGCGCGGGGTCGGCAAGACCACCACCGCCCGCATCCTGGCGCGCGTGCTCAACTATAAATCCGAAACCGTCGACAAGCCGACGATCGACCTTGGCGTGCCGGGCGCGCATTGCCGGGCGATCATGGAAGGGCGCCACATCGACGTCATCGAGATGGACGCGGCCTCCCACACCGGCATCGACGACATCAAGCAGATCATCGATTCGGTTCGCTACGCGCCGGTCTCGGCCCGCTACAAGGTCTACATCATCGACGAAATCCACATGCTGTCCGAAAAGGCGTTCAATGCGCTTTTGAAGACGCTGGAGGAACCGCCGCCCCACGCCAAGTTCATCTTCGCGACGACCGAGATACGCAAAGTGCCGATCACCGTGCTGTCGCGCTGCCAGCGTTTCGATCTGCGCCGGATCGAGCTTGCCGACCTGGCCGCGCATCTGCGCGCGATCGCCGGACAGGAAAAGGTGACGGTGGACGATCCGTCGCTGGCGATGATCGCGCGCGCCGCCGAAGGCTCGGTGCGCGATGCGCTTTCGATTCTCGACCAGGCCATCGCCCACGGCAACGGCACGGTCGACGAACGCGCGGTGCGCGCCATGCTCGGCCTTGCCGACCGCACGCGCATCATCGATCTGTTCGAACATCTGATGGCCGGCCGCGTCACCGAGGCGCTCGACGGCTTCAAGGCGCTCTACGATGTCGGTGCCGATCCGGTGGTCGTGCTGAACGACCTGGCCGCCTTCACGCACCTCGTCACGCGCCTGCGCTACGTGCCCGGCGCCGCCGATGACGATCCGTCCCTGTCGCCGGGCGAGCGCGAGCGCGGCGTCGCCTTCTCCGGCCGATTGCCGGTCACGGTGCTGGCCCGCGCCTGGCAGATGCTGCTCAAGGGCATCGCCGAATGCGAGACGGCCGCCCGGCCCTTCGCCGCCGCCGAGATGCTGCTGATACGACTGGCGCATGCCGCGATGCTTCCGACGCTGGATGAGGCGCTCAAGCGCCTTGACGCAGCGCCCGGCGGGCAGAGCGGCGGGCCCGGCCAGGCGGCGGGCGCGCCGCCCGCCCCAACGGCATCGGCCCCGGTCGCCATCGCGCCGCGCCCGCCCGCCCGCGCGCCCGCGCAACCGCCGCGGCCGGAGACCGCCATGCGCCCCTTGCAGGGCGGTGCGCCGGCCATGCGCCTTGTGGCCGAAAATGCCGAGCCGGACACCGTTCCTGCGGCCGGGCCGCCGCAAGGGGTGCCCGTGCCCGAGCCGGGCATCGCCGGCCTTCAGGACCTTGCCGATCTCGCCGACAGGCATCGCGACCTGAAGACGAAGGTCGCGGTCCGCAAGTTCGTGCGGCTGGTCTCGGTCGAGCCGGGCCGCCTTTCCATCAACCTGACCGACGACGCTCCACCGGACCTTGTGGGCGAACTGTCCGGCCGGCTCGGCGAATGGACCGGCATGCGCTGGATCGTCTCGGTCAGCCGCGAGCCGGGCGGGCCGACGCTCGACGAGCAGGACCGCGACAGGCGCGATGCGCTGTTTGCCGACGCCTCGCGCGATCGGGACATCAAGGCGATCCTGGACATTTTTCCCGGCGCGCGCGTTGTCGACGTGCGCATCAATCGGGCTCTGGACGAAACCGGCCTCGATCCCGATATGGGCGTCGAGCCGGGTATCGCCGATCCCGACGCCGACGAGGCAACCGACACGGACTGATTGGGAGAGCCGTCATGCGTGATATTATGGGCCTGATGAGCAAGGCCAAGGAGATGCAGGAAAAGATGCAGGCCATGCAGGCCGAGATCGAGGCCATGACCGCGGACGGGACCGCCGGCGGCGGCATGGTGGCGGTCACGCTCAACGGCAAGGGCGCCATGCAGGCCATCAAGATCGATCCGTCCGTTTTCTCCGAGGACGATGCCGAGATCCTCGAAGACCTGGTGATCGCCGCCCATTCCGACGCCAAGGCGAAGATCGAGCAGCGCGTTCAGGAAAAGACGCAGGAGGTCACCGCCGGCCTGCCGCTTCCACCGGGAATGAAGCTGCCGTTCTGAGGGCGCCGAACGAGCCCAAGTGATAAAATCCCGGCGGCACCGGCGCGAACGTCAAGCCCGCCGCGGGAATGCATCCCCGCATTCCATGAAAAGATCGAGCCATGAAACGCCCGGATCGGTCGTCAGCTCATCGCGCCGGTGTTTGACGCCAGCCATGTTCCCAGTTCGGCGTGGCTTTCGACGACGAGATCGGCGCCCGCCTCGCGCAGCGGCGCGCCGTCGCCGCCGGCCCAATGGCCGCCGCCTGTGAACCCGATCACGAACTGGCCGGCGGCCTTTGCGCCGCGCACGCCGTTGGCGCTGTCCTCGACGGTGATGCAGTCCCGGGGTTCAAAGCCCATCTTCCGGGCGGCATAGGTGAACAGGTCCGGGGCCGGCTTGCCGTTTTCCACCATATCGCCCGAATAGACCGCCTTGCCGAAGAAGCGGTCGAGGCCGGTGCGTTCGAGCTTGAGCGGCAGGAAGGGCATCTGCGTCGAGGAGGCGACGCAGCGGGGCGCGCGCATGCGCCCGAGCATGGCCTCGATGCCGGCGATCGGCCGCACCTGCTCGATGACGCGCCGGCGCGCCTCGCTCTTGAGCGCGACATAGTCGTCCTCGCTCAGCGGTTCGCCCGTCCTTTCGGCCAGCAGGTCGGACAGTTGCGCGCGCCATTTGGCCGGCGCCAGCGCCATGAACGCGCCGATGTACCAAGCCCGGTCCACCTCGACGCCCTTGGCGGCGAGAAAGCCAAGCTCGACCTCAAGATAGATCGCCTCGCTGTCGATGAGCACGCCATCGCAGTCGAAGATCAGGAGCGGTTTGTCCATCGGGTATGGCCTAGCTGTGTGCGAAAATGTCATCGTCCGGCCAACCCATCAGGTCAAGCCGGGCGCGCGTTGGAAGAAAGCGGAAGCAGTCCTGCGCCTCCTTCAGGCGGCCCTCGCGCCCAAGGCGCGCCACCAGCGCTTCCATCAGCGCGTGCAGATGCAGCACGTCGCTTGCCGCATAGGCGAGCTGCGCGTCGGTCAACGTCTCCGCCGCCCAGTCCGACGATTGCTGCTGCTTGGAAAGCTCGACGTTGAGCAACTCGCGCGCAAGCTCCTTCAGCCCATGCCGGTCGGTATAGGTGCGCGTCAGCTTCGAGGCGATCTTGGTGCAGAAGACAGGCTGGGCGCGCACGCCGAAGGCCCGTTCCAGAACGGCGATGTCGAAGCGGCCATAGTGAAAGATCTTGATCCTTTTGCGGTCGCGCAGCAGGCGGGCCAGGTTGGGCGCGCGCTTCTGGCCCTTGGCGATCTGGACGATGTCGGCCGTGCCGTCGCCGGGCGAAAGCTGGACGAGGCAGAGCCGGTCGCGATGCGGGTTCAGGCCCAGCGTCTCGGTGTCGATCGCCACGCGATCGTCATAGCGCGCAGCGGCCGCCTCGCTCAGATCGCCCTTGTGCAGCCTCGTTTCGCCATTGGCCATGGTGCCCGATTCCCTTTCGGCGTTCGGCCCGCTTCTATGGGCCGACGCGGCAAAGCTCAAGCCGCCATCGACGGCGCGACGATGATCTGCGTGCCGCCTTCCAAAAGGGCGCCGGCGAGCGCGGCGGGCGGCTCGGCGTCGGTCACGACCATGTCGATATGAGACAGGTCGCAGACCTTGACCAGGGAGCGACGCTCGAATTTGTGTGCATCGCACAGAACGATCACATTATGCGAACGCTCGATATAGACCCGCTTCATCTCGGTGTCCTCCACCGAATAGTCGAAGCACCCTTCCTCGGTCATGCCCGAAACCCCGATGAACGCGTGATCGAGCCATAGGGCGGCGAGCTGTTCGATGGCGATCGGCCCGTAAGCGGCGTATTCGATCGGCCGGATCTGCCCGCCGGTCAGATAGACATGGTGGCGCGAGTCGCTCAGGATCATGCCGGCGCGCAGATTGTTGGTGAAGATCTTCAAGTCGTCCTTGTCTGTCAATTGGCGCGCCAACTCCAGGGCCGTCGTTCCCACATCCAGGCCAACTGTCTGCTGCTGCTTGGGAATTTCCGCCGCGGCCATGGCGATCGCCGCCTTCCCGCGGGCGTTTTCGCGGGCTCGGGCCTCAAACGCCGGCTCTTGCGCATCAAACCTTTCCCCCCGGCCGCCGTCGCGGGCGATGGCGCCGCCATGGGTCCGGATCGCAACGTCAAGCGCCTCAAGGCGCGCCAGATCGCGGCGGATCGTCATCTCCGACACGCCCAGTTCGCCCCGCGATTCTATGGGACGATACGCGCTCGGCGGATATGAGCGGCCTGTTGCGAAGCGCGCTCGGCGGCGCTGCGGCCTGGGCGCGGAAGGTCGGCACGCAGCCGCTGGCGGGGCTGACGGCCTGCTCCTGGGCGTGGCTTCGACAGGCCGAGCCGGACGCTGCGGCGCGGACGGCCTTCATCCGGCTGCCGCACGATTATCTGACCGAACGGTTGACCGGTGCCGGCATCACCGATCGCGGCGATGCGTCCGGAACAGGATGGTGGTCGAGCCGCGGTGAAGCCTATGTGGAGGACGTCCTGGCCCTGCCGCAGATCGCCGTGGACCCATCCATGCTGCCAAGGGTGCTGCCGGCGGACGCGCAGGCGGGCACCGTGCGCCCCGGCGCGGCCGCCGAAACGGGCCTTGGGGCGGGCATTCCGGTCGGCTGCGGAACGGGCGACAACATGGCCGCGGCGCTGGCGCTGGCGGTCGAGCCGGGATGTCCGGTCATCAGCCTTGGCACGTCGGGAACGGCCTATATGCGCTCGGCCTCACCGCCCGCCGATCCGACGGGCCGGGTTTTCGCCGATGCTTCGGCAAGCGGCGATCACCTGCCCTTGACCTGCACGCTCAACGCCACGCTCGCCGTCGACAATCTTGCGCGCATGTTGGGGATCGGGCGCGAAGCGGTC
>NZ_CFIFWG010000170.1:0-6577 GCF_984466335.1 Roseitalea sp.
CGGCAAGTCCGGCACGGCGATCGAGGTCCGCGTCTTCGCGCCGGGCGGGGACGGCCCTGTCCGGCTCGATTTCTTCGGCGACACGCTGGAGACGATCCGCGGCTTCGACGCGGCGACCCAGCGCACCACGGACCAGCGCAGGGCGTTCACGCTGCGGCCGATGAGCGAGGTCGCGCTCGACGCGGCGTCGGTGAAGCGGTTCCGAAACCGCTATATCGACGCCTTCGGCGCGCCCTCGCGGGACGATGCGCTCTATGCCTCGATCGTCGCGCAGACGCGCTTTGCCGGCATGGAGCACTGGCTGCCCTTCTTCGCCGAGGCTATGATGCGGCTGCCGGACGCGCTGCCGGACGCGCCGGTCGTCATCGAGCCCCTGGCGATGAACGCGGTCGCCGAGCGCATCGACCAGATCGGGGAATATCATCGCGCCCGGCTCGACCAGCTCGAAGGCGGGGCGATGGCCGGGGCCGCCCCCTACAAGCCGGTCGAGCCGGGCGCGCTCTATCTGGACCGGGCCGAACTGGACGCGGCCCTCGCCGAAAGGACGGCCATACACCTGACGCCGTTCGACCGGCCCGGAACCGAGGGCATGGCGGTCGTCGCGCTCGGCGGCCGCCCGGCGCGCAACCACGCCGCCGAGCGGGCGCAAAAGGACGTCAATGTCTTTGAGGTCGCCGCGCGGCACCTGGCCGAGACCCGCGCGGCAGGAAAGCGCGTGGTCCTTGCCGGCTGGTCGGAGGGCTCGCTCGCGCGCCTCGTCCAGATTCTCGAAGAACACGGCCTTGAGGGCTTTTCCGGCGTCGTGCCGGACATCGCCGCGCTCGCCCGGCTGCCGAAATCGGTGATCGGCACGGCGATGCTGAACGTCGAGCACGGCTTTTGCTGGGGCGATGTCGAGATCGTCGGCGAACAGGACATTGTCGGCGACCGGCTGGTGCGGCGGCGCAGGAAGCGCGGCGCCGACTTCATCTCGGAGGTGGCCGCGCTCGGTCCGGGCGATCTGGTCGTCCATGTCGAGCACGGCATCGGCCGGTTTTCCGGGCTCAAGACCATCGAGGCGGCCGGCGCGCCGCACGATTGCCTGGAAATCCGCTAC
The DNA here is from genome assembly GCF_984466335.1 of Roseitalea sp. Classification (NCBI taxonomy): domain Bacteria; kingdom Pseudomonadati; phylum Pseudomonadota; class Alphaproteobacteria; order Hyphomicrobiales; family Ahrensiaceae; genus Roseitalea; species Roseitalea sp. Next base: position 1,097 of record NZ_CFIFWG010000170.1, read on the forward strand.
CATGGCGACGACCGGCTGTTCCTGCCCGTCGAGAATATCGAGCTTTTGTCGCGCTACGGTTCGGACAGCGCCGAGGCGCAGCTCGACCGGCTCGGCGGCGGCGCCTGGCAGGCGCGCAAGGCCAGGCTCAAGAAACGCCTTCTGGACATGGCGGGCGAACTGATCCGCATCGCCGCCGAACGGCAGATGCGGTCCGCGCCCGAACTGCGCGCGCCAGACGGGCTTTACGACGAGTTCGCCGCGCGCTTTGCCTATGAGGAGACCGAGGACCAGATGGCGGCGATCGAGGCCGTCGCCGACGATCTGGGCAAAGGCCGGCCGATGGACCGGCTGATCTGCGGCGATGTGGGCTTCGGCAAGACCGAGGTCGCGCTGCGCGCGGCGTTCCTGGCCGCCATGAACGGGTTGCAGGTGGCGGTCGTCGTGCCGACGACGCTGCTCGCGCGCCAGCATTTCAGGAGCTTTTCGGAACGTTTCGCCGGCCTGCCCGTCGCCATCGCCCATGCCTCGCGGCTGGCAGGGCCCAAGGCGCTCGCCGAAGCCAAGAAGGGCGTGGGCGACGGCTCGGTCGATATCGTCGTGGGCACGCACGCGCTTCTGGGAAAAAGCGTCCGCTTCAGGGATCTGGGCCTTCTGATCGTCGACGAGGAGCAGCATTTCGGCGTCAAGCACAAGGAACGGCTCAAGGAGCTGAAATCGGACGTGCACGTTCTGACGCTCTCGGCGACGCCGATCCCGCGCACGCTTCAGCTCGCCCTGACCGGCGTGCGGGAACTGTCGCTGATCACAACGCCCCCCGTCGACCGGTTGGCGGTGCGCACCTTCATCGCCCCGTTCGACCCGCTGGTCATCCGCGAGACGCTGCTGCGCGAACGGTACAGGGGCGGCCAGAGCTTTTATGTGGTGCCGCGCATTTCAGACCTCGGCGAGGTCAAGGCCCATCTCGACGAAAACGTGCCCGAACTGAAGGTCGCCGTCGCGCACGGCCAGATGCCGCCGGGTGAACTCGAAGACATCATGAACGCCTTTTATGACGGCCGCTACGACGTGCTGCTGTCGACCACCATCGTCGAGAGCGGCCTCGACATTCCCACCGCCAACACGCTGGTCGTGCATCGCGCCGACATGTTCGGCCTCGCCCAGCTCTACCAGCTTCGGGGCCGGGTCGGCCGGTCGAAATTGCGCGCCTATGCGCTGTTCACGCTGCCGGCCAACAGGCCGCTGACGGCCACCGCCGAGCGACGGCTCAAGGTGCTGCAATCGCTCGACACGCTCGGCGCGGGGTTTCAGCTGGCCAGCCACGATCTCGACATTCGCGGCGCCGGCAACCTTCTGGGCGAAGAACAGTCCGGCCACATCAAGGAAGTGGGCTTCGAGCTTTACCAGCAGATGCTGGAGGAGGCCGTCGCCGAACTGAAGGGCGAGGACGATGCCGACCATGGCGAATGGTCGCCGCAGATCACGGTCGGCACGCCGGTGATGATCCCCGAACGCTATGTGCCGGACCTGTCGCTGCGCCTTTCGCTCTACCGGCGCCTTGGAAGCTTGCAGAGCGTCGAGGAGATAGACGGGCTCGGCGCGGAGATGATCGACCGGTTCGGTCCGCTGCCCGAGGAGGTCGGGCATCTCCTCAAGATCGTCTACATCAAGGCGCTGTGCCGGCAGGCCAATGTCGAAAAGCTCGACGCCGGGCCGAAGGGCGCGGTGGTGCAGTTCCGCGCCGCCCGGTTCGCCGATCCGGCCGGCCTTGTGGGCTGGATTTCCCAACAGGGCGACCTGGCGAAGATCCGGCCCGACCAGTCGGTCGTCTTCACGCGCAACTGGCCGACGCCCGGCAAGCGGCTGGCCGGAGCGGCCGTGCTGATGACCAAGCTCGCCGGCCTGGCAGAGGCGCACAAAAAGGCGGCCTGACAAAGCCGCCCCCGCCGCCATGTGCGACGATCATCGCCTCGTGCCTTGCGGCCCCGCTTCGGCAAGCTTGGCCTCGCACCTCGCAATGAGGCGATGATGGGCCAATCGCCGAGGCCGAAGGCGAGGCGTTACTGCGCGTCGCCCTGCTTGGCCCGTTCCTGTTCGGCCTTCAGCCGCTCCTGGAACTCCTGACGGCGGCGCTCGATCTCGGCTTGCAGTTCCTGCTGGCGCTCTTCGAGTTCGGACTGCCTGAGCGGATTGCCCTCGAAGGCGGCCGTGAAGCCCTGAAGCGTCACCTCGACCGGATTGGGCTGGTTCTGGAAGTTGACCGTCGTGAAGGTCACCGCCCCGCCGGCCTTGAACGAATCGATGATCGCCTGGTCGAGCGGCGCTTCGGCGATACAGCGGTCCGGCAGGCAGATCGCATAGGGAATGCGCTGGGGCTCGCCGTCATCGACCCGCATGGCGACGCCGGCGGGGATGACGCGCCCGGTGGGCACGGCGATCTGGAACAGCGCCCGGTTCTGCTTGCCGGTGATCTGGATCATGTTGACCGCGGTGATCAACTGGCCGGTCTGGGCGGTCCGCACGTTCTGCACATTGCAGATGTCGTTGTCGGCCTGCTTGGTGCAGACCTTGAACCATTCGTTCTGCGGCGTGGCTTGCGCCCGCGCCCCGTCGGCCGTCGCCGGCAGCGCCAGCACCGCGACCGCGGCCGTCAGGAGTGCCTTCATCGATCCCGTCGCCATGATTGTCCTTCAATTGTCTGGTGTTCCGCCCGATAGCCCAGCCCTGGCCGGCAAATGCGGCTGGACCGTGACGCCCGGCTTCGGGCGCTGATACACATTCCGCCGCCCGCTTACCAGTCCCGCGCCGCGGGGCCTTGAAGATCGCGCCCGTTCTGGCATGTTGCGGCACAATCGGATTCCACGAAGGGGGTCAGTTCCTTGCCAAACCGATTGATCGTCGCCGCCTCGGCGCTCTCGTTGCTGATCACGCCCGCCCTGGCCGAACCCCGGCACGGCATCGCCATGCATGGCGAGCCGGCCCTGCCGGCCGATTACGAGCACTTTCCCTACGCCGATCCCGACGCCCCACGGGACGGATCGATCACCTATGGCGTGGTCGGCACCTTCGACAGCCTGAACCCGTTCGTGCTCAAGTCGATGCGCACCACGGCGCGCGGCGTCTGGGACCCCGTGTTCGGCAATCTGGTCTATGAATCGCTGCTGCTGCGCTCGCGCGACGAGCCGTTCACCCTGTACGGGCTGCTGGCCGAGAAGGTCGAGACCGACGAGGAACGCAGCTGGATCGAGTTCACGCTCGATGAGGACGCGCGCTGGTCCGACGGGGTTCCGGTGACGCCCGAGGACGTCATCTTCACCTACGAGCTCCTCACCGAGAAGGGCCGCCCGCCCTTCAACCGACGCACGGCGCGCATCGAAACGATCGAGAAGACCGGCGAGCGCACCGTCCGCTTCAACTTCAACGAGGATTCCAACCGCGAGTTTCCTCTGATCATCGCTCTGACGCCGGTGCTGCCCAAGCATGCCATCGATGTGGAAACCTTCGGCGAATCGACGCTTGCACCGCCGGTCGGCAGCGGACCCTACCTGATCGAGAGCGTCGAGCCCGGCACCCGCATCGCCTATCGCCGCAACCCCGACTATTGGGGCGCGGACATACCGTCGATGCGCGGCTTCGCCAATTACGAGACCGTCACGGTCGAGTATTTCCGCGACACCACCGCGCGCTTCGAGGCCTTCAAGAAGGGCGTGTTCGACGTCTATGTCGAGGGCGATCCGGTGCGTTGGGAAACCGCTTATGACTTCCCGGCCGTCGACAATGGCGAGGTGATCAAATCGACCTTCGTGTCCGGCCGCCCGGACCGCTTCTTCGGCTTCTTCTTCAACACGCGCCGCGACGTCTTCGCCGACCGGCGCGTGCGCGAGGCGCTCGCCATGCTGTTCGATTTCGAGTGGGTCAACGTGAACCTGTTCTCGAACCGGTTCAGCCGCACCGGCTCCTACTGGCAGAACTCGGCCGAACTGTCGGCGCTCGGCCGGCCGGCGACCGACCGGGAGCGCGAACTTTTGGCGCCCTTCCCAGACGCGGTCCTGCCGGCGGTCATGGACGGGACCTACGCGCCCACGGTGACGGACGGTTCGGGCCGCGACCGGACCGTGCTTCGGGCGGCGGTCGCCAAGCTGGCCGAGGCGGGCTATGCGATCGAGGACGGCAGGATGATGAAGGATGGCGAGCAGCTCGCCTTCGAGATCCTGCTTGGCACCGTCGTCGGCGCGACCTCCGGCGAGATCGAGCGCATGGCGCTCGCCTACGAGCGCACCGCCGAGGCCATCGGCATCGACATAAGCCTGCGCGGCGTCGACGACGCCCAGTTCCAGCAGCGCCGCCAGAGCTGGGATTTCGACATGGTCGCGGGCAGCCTGTCGGCATCGCTTTCCCCTGGCGCCGAGCAGATCTGGCGCTGGGGTTCACAGTCTGCCGAGCCGGAAGGCACGTTCAACTATGCCGGTGCGAACGATCCGGCGATCGATGCGATGATCGAGGAGATCGTCGATGCCCGCGACCGGGAGGACTTCGCCGCCGCCGTGCGCGCGCTCGACCGGGTCCTGATCTCGGGCCATTATGCGGTGCCGCTCTACCATCTGCGCGAGACATGGGTGGCCCATTGGAGCCATATCCGCTACCCCGACACGGGCACGCCGCTCTACGGCCACCAGTTCCCGGTCTGGTGGTCGACCAGAAGCGAGTAGGGCGCGGGCGCGCCGGAAAGGCTGACCGATGGCGGCTGAAGCGATGCCGATGCGTGTCGATGTGATCTCGGACGTGATGTGCCCGTGGTGCTTCATCGGCAAGCGGCGGCTCGAACGCGCCGCCGGGATGGCGCACGACGAATTCGCCCTGTCCGTCACATGGCGGCCGTTTCGGCTCGATGCGACGATCCCGCCGGGCGGTATCGACCGCCGGACATATCTCGAAAACAAGTTCGGCGGACCGGACGGGGCGCGGGAGGTCTATGCGCGCATCGGCGCGGCGGGCGCCGGCGAGGGCATCGACTTCAACTTCGACGCCATCGCCGTTTCGCCCAACACGCTCGACGCCCATCGGGTGATCCGCTGGGCGGGCGGCATCGGCGAAAGCACGCAGGGCGCGGTCGTCGAACAGCTCTTCCGGCGCTTCTTCCTGCATGGCGAGGACATCGGCGACAGGGGCGTTCTCGCCGAGGCGGCGGACGAGGCGGGCATGGACGGCGCGCTGGTGCGCGCGCTGCTGGCCACCGATCGCGACGCCGAAGAGGTGGGCGCCGAGGTAGCCCGCGCATCCGAAATCGGCGTTACGGGCGTGCCGTGCTTCATCTTCGCCGGGCGCACCGCCGTTTCAGGCGCCCATGAGCCCGAAACGCTGGTCATGGCCATGCGCCAGGCCGCGCGGGAGGCACAAACCGTCTGAACCGCCGGGCTTTATCGACATTCAGGTTCCGCTCTTCCGTCCGGCGAACTTCGCGCGCAGCCGCGCCGCCAGCCCGCCCTTGTTGACCTGGCGCGC
>NZ_CFIFWG010000171.1:0-6308 GCF_984466335.1 Roseitalea sp.
TTGCCTTCAAGGCCCCAAGAAGGCCGAGCCGGTCCAGCACATGGCAGGCGTTCGGAGGCACCTGAAGGCCCGCGCCGATCTCCGAGGGCGCCTCGAACGCTTCGACGAGACGGACCGCGCGGCCCTGCCGTGCAAGCCCCAGGGCGACGGTCAGGCCGCCGATGCCGGCGCCCGCAACGAGGATCGGCTCGGCCATGGCTCCGGCGGGCCTCAGGCGGCGGTGGCCGGCGCGTCGAAGGCGCAGCCGGCCGGCTCGGTTTCACCGGCGCCGAGCGCGGCGTTGTGAACGTAGAGCGTCGAGCAGTAGGGGCACACGATCTCGTCTTCGTCACCCATGTCGAGGAACACGTGCGGGTGGTCCTGGGGCGGCATCGCGCCCACGCACATGAACTCCCTGACGCCGATCGCGATGCGGGGGTGTCCGGCGTCGTTGTGGAAATGCGGTGTGGGGCCACCGGCCATGGCGGGTCTCCGGTCTCGTGCCAGTCGGGTCGAAACGGGCGCGGCCCTTTCGCCGCGCCGTGGAACTTGGTAGCCAGTCGCGCGGCGGATTTCCACCCGTGTTTCGCTGAACGATCGTCGCAACCGCACAAAGAGGCCCCGATGCCGTTCTTCTCCCATGGCGATCTCGACCTGGCCTATCTGGACGCCGGGCCACCCGAGGCCGAGCCTGTCCTTCTGGTCCACGGTTTCGCCTCCAATCGCAACGTCAACTGGGTCGGTCCGGGCTGGGTCGGCGCGCTGACCGGGGCGGGTTACCGCGTGATCGCGCTCGACAATCGCGGCCATGGCGAAAGCGCAAAGCCGCACGATCCGGCCGCCTACACACCGCAAAAGATGGCGGACGACGCGATCGCGCTGCTCGATCACCTGACGGTCGAAACCGCGCACCTGTTCGGCTATTCGATGGGCGCGCGGATCTGCGCCTTCGCCGCGCTCGGCCACGGCGCGCGGGTGCGCAGCCTCGTCCTCGGGGGGCTGGGGATGGGCATGGTCGACGGCGTCGGCGACTGGGACCCGATCGCCGCAGCGCTCCTTGCGCCCTCGCTCGACGATGTCACCCATGCGCGCGGGCGCATGTTCCGGGCCTTCGCCGAGCAGACCGGAAGCGACCGCGTGGCGCTCGCGGCCTGCATCGGCGCGTCCCGCATGCCCCTGACGCCCGAGCAGATGGGCGCGATCGCAGCGCCGACGCTGATCGGCGTGGGCACCAGGGACGATCTGGCCGGCGCGCCCGGCCCTCTCGCCGCGCTGATGCGGCGCGCGCGCGCCTTCGACATCGAGGGGCGCGACCATATGCTGGCGGTGGGCGATGCAAGGTTCAAGAAGGCGGTTCTGGCCTTTCTTGGCGATGTGGACGCCGCCTGAATGCGGCGTGACGGTTCCAAATGGACGTCAACTCGTCTAGAATCAATGTCGGCGAACCCGTTGGGAGCCCCCGATGGCCCATGACAAGAAGCGCAGGCAAGCGCCCGCGATCAATCCGGTCGATCCGATCTGGCACCGCATCCGCCAGGACGCGCGTGCTGCGGTCGAAGCCGACCCGGCGATCGGAACATTCTTTCATACGGGCGTTCTGAACCAGCCATGCCTGGAACGGGCCATCGCGCACCGCATCGCCGAACGGCTCGACCATCCGGATGTGCCGGCCGAACTGATTCGCCAGGCATTCGATGCGATGCTCGGTGCCGACGAAACGTTCTCGGAAGCCGTTCGGATCGACCTGCACGCGGTCTGCGATCGCGATCCGGCATGCAATCGCCTGATCGAGCCGTTGCTCTACTTCAAGGGCTTCCACGCGATCCAGACCCACCGTCTCGCCCATTGGCTCCACAATGCCGGCCGGCGCGATTTCGCGCTCTATCTGCAAAGCCGGTCCTCGTCGGAGTTCCAGACCGACATCAATCCGGCCGCGCGGATCGGCAAGGGCATCTTCCTTGACCATGCGACGGGTCTGGTCGTGGGCGAAACGGCGATTGTCGGAGACAATGTCTCGATCCTGCATTCGGTGACGCTCGGCGGCACCGGCAAGGAAGGAAGCGATCGGCATCCGAAGATCGGCGCGGGCGTGCTGATCGGCGCGGGCGCGAAGATCCTCGGCAATATCGAGGTCGGCAAATGCTCCAAGGTGGCGGCCGGCTCCGTCGTGCTGGCCGACGTGCCCCCGTTCAAGACCGTGGCCGGCGTGCCCGCGAAGGTGGTCGGCGAGAGCGGATGCGCCGAGCCGTCCCGCGCCATGGATCAGACCTTGTCATGAAAATCGGCCTTGCCCGGCCTTGAACCGTCCGGCCTTGCATGCCACTGGGGCGCGACCGGCGGTCATAGCCGGATTTTGCAAGCCGATCCGGGGGACATACGTGAAAGCCAGCGAACTCGAACAGCTCACCGCCTATTTCCGGCGCACCTTCGGAAATGCGTCCCTGGCGGTCCGGGCAAGGCCCAGGCTGGCCGATTCGGCCGAGCTTTATCTGGGCGATGAATTTCTCGGCATCGTCTCGCGCATCGAGGATGAGGGCGAGGTGTCCTACGATCTGTCCATGTCGATCCTCGACATCGATCTGGAAGAGTGATCACGCTCACGGCGTGACGATCAAGCCTTGAAGAAGGCCGTCAAGTTCGGCCTTGAATCGGCTCCAGTCCGACAGAAAACGGGCAGGGAACCGTATGCGGACGTCGAGCGTCTCGCCGGCGAAGAGGTCGGTCTCGCAGGCCAGAAGCAGCGGCTCCCGATCGGCGGCGGGCGCGTTGCAGCGGGCGATGAAGGCCGGCATCGCGCCCGTGGCCGCCGGCGCATGGTAGAGGGTCTCATCGACATAGCCGTGCGCCGGGTCGAGCGGCACGGCGGTCAGGCCATGGACCGTGCGCGCCGGACGGCTCGCATCGAACGCCTTATGGTAGACCAGATCGAGCCGCCCGGCCATGTCGAGCAGCCATTGGCGCGGGGTGATCGAAATCAGGACGGTCTGCACCGTGGCGGGATCGGTGTCCGAGAACGCACCGGCCAGATCGGTGCGGTAGCCGGACAGTTCGGGCCAGTGGATTTTCAGGTCGACACGGCTCGTGACGCCGGCCGCGCGCTGTTCGGCGTGGCGGAACATGTTCTGCGGCACATCGAGCACATCGTTGCCGATGACGATCCGCAGCGGCGCGGCCGAGGTGCTCAGATTGGCCCGCAGCAATCGGTCGCCGTAAGAATTGCCGGCAAGGACCATGGCCGCCGAGACGGTTGCGATGGCCGCCAGCGTCCACAAGGCGCGCCATGCCGCGCCGGGCAGACCGTCGGTTATATTGGGCGTCACGGCCTGATCGTTCGGCCGGGCTGGTTGGGTCTGGGCGGTTGTCATGGGCGGCGGCTCGCAATGATCGAGTGCCGTGCGATCCCGGCACGGCGCTTGCGGCACTCCAACGGGTTATGGTTACGGCATGGTTAACGGGCGTCTGTCGCCGGGCTTTGGCGGTGCGATCTTTTCCTTGGAACGTTGGAACGCAGGCGGGCCCCATGGTACGGGAATGGGCATCGCAAACGGGCAGGGGGCCGACATGTCGTTTTATGCGCTCGATGGCGTTGCGCCGCAGATCGTCGGAAACGGGCCGGCCTTCCTGGCCGGGGACGCCAAGGTGATCGGCCGGGTCGCTCTGCACGATGATTGCAGCATATGGTTCGGATGCGTGCTGCGCGGCGACAATGAACCGCTGACGGTCGGCGCGCGCACCAATGTGCAGGAGCACACGGTCATGCATACCGACATGGGCTTTCCGCTGACCGTGGGCGAGGGCTGCACGATCGGCCACCGCGCCATGCTGCACGGCTGCGCGGTGGGCGACAACAGCCTGATCGGGATCGGGGCGATCGTGCTCAACGGCGCGCGGATCGGCGCCAACAGCCTGGTCGGCGCGGGCGCGCTCGTCACCGAGGGCAAGAGCTTTCCGGACAACAGCCTGATCGTGGGCGCGCCGGCCCGCATCGCGCGGACCCTGGATGAGGCGGATGTCGCGGCCTTGCGCGAATCGGCCGATCACTATGTCGAGAACGCCCGCCGCTTCGCGGCCGGGCTCGCGCCCTGCTCCAAACCCTAGCTGTTGAGAAGCAGCGTCGGCAACATTTCCGTGTCAAATTTACTGAAGCTGGCGCATTAATGGCAAATAATTCATGATGTTAAAACTGATGCGATTGCACTTAATTTGAGAATTTCCTTTGAGATTCTCACGATCAACTGCCTAAAACGAGCGAAACCGCCACATTCTTGCATTTAAGTGCCGGGCGACGACACCCGCCTCACCAGCAGCAGAACCCGCCGTCCACCAAAAGGTCCACGCCGGTGCAGAACGAGGATGCACCGGACAGCAGAAACACCGCGGGTCCGACCATCTCGTCGACATCGGCCATGCGCCGCATCGGTGTCTGCCGCTCGAACTCCTTGGTCTGGTGCGCCATCTCGGGGCGCGTGTTCATTGGCGTGGCCGTATAGCCGGGCGATATGCAGTTCACGCGAATGCCCCGGTCCACCCATTCCATCGCCATGGACTTGGTCATGTGGATGACGCCCGCCTTGGATGCATTGTAGTGGGCCTGACTCAAACCGCGATTGACGATGACGCCCGACATGGAGGCGATGTTCACGATCGCCCCGCCCCGGCCATGGGCGATCATCGCGCGCGCTTGCGCCCGGCAGGACAGAAACACGCCTTTCAGGTTGATGTCCATCAGGGTTTGGTACTGATCCTCCGACATGTCCTCGGCGGGGTTGGCGTTGGCGACACCGGCGGCGTTGAGAGTGAGGGTGAGGGGCCCCAACTCACCCTGCGTCCGGTTGACGGCCTCTTCCAGATCCGAGCCGGACGTCACATCGGCTGTAAGGGCGATCGCTCTGCGCCCGGTTTCGATCACCGCGCGTTCAGTGTCTTGAAGGCCGCCATCGGAGCGACGGTCCAGCAAGGCGACATCCGCACCGCATTGCGCCAATCCGATCGCTATGCGCTGGCCAATGCCGCTGCCGGCACCGGTGACGAACGCCACCTGGCCGGACAGATCGAAAAGATCGGGTGCGTGTCGTGAAATGTCTGGCATTTTTCTTCCTGTACCGCTGAAGCCCTAAGAGGTCGCCAACTCCATGATCGACACGTCATTGGCCTGGGAACGATCGAGAATGCCGGCTTGGCGCCCCTGTGCCATCACCATGATCCGCCTGGACACGCCCAGAATCTCTTCAAGGTCCGAACTCACAACGATGACGGCGACACCGTTTTCGGCGAGCCCGACAATGATGTCATAGATCGACGAGCGGGCTCCGACGTCGATGCCCCGCGTGGGCTCGTCCAGGACGACGACATTGGGGTCGCTCGCCAGCCACTTCGCCAGGACGACCTTTTGCTGGTTGCCGCCGGACAGCTCGTCGGCGTTTTGGTGCCTGCGCCCCTTGACGCCGAACCTTTGAATGTTCCTGTCGGCAAAGGCGGCGATACTTCGTTTGGTTATGAAGCCATTCGGCGCGACGGCCTTGAGGTTCGCGTACGCAATGTTCTCCGATATCGGGTGGTCGAGCACCAGCCCCAATTGCTTGCGATCCTCCGGAACCATGACGATGCCCCGCCGGATCGCGTCTTGCGGCGTGCGCAATGTCAGGGTTTGGCCATTCAGTTCGATGCGGCCCGATGCTATCGGATCTATCCCGGCGATTGCGCGGACAAGCTCCGTGCGACCCGCGCCGACCAGGCCCGCGATCCCGAAGATTTCTCCCTTGCGGACACAGAAGCTCGCATCAGCGAAGGTGCCGTGCGGCGAGGACAGCTTGTCGACCTTGAGCACGACCTCATCTTCAGGATCGGGTATGTGCGGGAACATGCGATCGAGGCTGCGGCCGACCATCGCCTCGACGATGGTTCGCACCGGAACGTCGGCGGAATCAAACTCTTGAACCTTGGTACCGTCACGCATGACGACAATGCGGTCGGCGATCTGCCTGACCTCTTCAAGCCGGTGCGAAATGTAGACGATGCCCACGCCATCGGCTTTCAGGCGGGATATCTGCTCGAAGAGCTTTTCGGTTTCCTCGCCGCCGAGAGCTGCCGTCGGCTCATCGAGGATCAAAAGCCGCGCATCGAGCGCCAGTGCCTTGGCGATCTCGATCAATTGCTGATTTGCGGTGGACAGGCCCCGAACGAGCCGTCGGGGGGAAACCTGTAGCCCGAGCCGTTGCAGGCTGGCTCGGGCAAGCTCTTCCATCTGCCCTTGGTCAACGGCAAACAACCGGTTCGGATAGCGGCCGACAAAGACGTTCTCGGCAATGCTGAGATGCGGCAGAAGGGCC
>NZ_CFIFWG010000172.1:0-6154 GCF_984466335.1 Roseitalea sp.
GTTACGCGGCCGATCCGCGCCTTGCCGCGCTGCCGTTCCTGGTCGGCAAGGGCGCCGCTGAGGCCGGCGCCGGGATCGTCGCCACGCTGTCGCGCTATCCCGAGGTCGCCGAACGGGTCCGCGCCCATATCCGCGTCGGCCAGCGCCGCTGGGATCTGCGGCTCGACAATGGAATCACCGTTCGCCTGCCCGAGGCCGGCGTCGAGCGGGCACTCGACCGGCTGATCGCCATGCAGGCCGATCTGGGCTTGTTTGAACGCGATCTCGCCGCGATCGATCTGCGCTTCGACGACCGGACCGTCCTCGCCCTGACCGACAATGCGCTACAGGCGCGGCAGGCGGTCATCGAGGCGCGGGACGCCGCACGCGCGGCGCGGGCGCGGGGGAACCGCACCTGATGGCCGACGCGCGCAGCACCGAAAGCCACAGGCGCGGCCGCCGTCCGGCCGTCGTCACCGTGCTCGATCTGGGCAGCACCAAGACGGTGTGCCTGATCGCTCGCATGGTGCCGTCCGACAGCGGCCGCTTTCTCGCCGGCCGCACGCATCAGGGCGAGGTGATCGGCATCGGCCACACCCGTTCGATGGGCATCAAGTCCGGCGTTCTGGTCGATCTCGATGCCGCCGAGCGGTCGATCCGCCATGCGGTCGAGGCGGCCGAGCGCATGGCCGGCGTGACCGTGGACTCCATGATCGTCAATCTGAGCGCGGGCCGGCCCAAATCGACGATGTGCTCGGCCTCGTTGTCGCTCAAGGACAGACCCGTTTCCCGGCGCGAGATCGATCAGGTGCTGCACGCGGCGGTCGCCCGCGCGGCCCGCGTCAACCGCCATGTCGTTCACCTTCTGCCGATCGACCACGTGCTCGACGGCGAGCGCGGCATCGTCGATCCGCGCGGCATGATCGGTTCGGAACTGTCGCTGAACATGCATCTTCTGTCGGCCGACGTGGCGCCGGTGCGCAACCTGGAGCTTGCGATCAACCGCGCGCACCTTTCGATCGAGACCCTGGTCGCAACGCCTTATGCGAGCGGGCTGGCCACGCTCGTGGACGACGAGCTGGAGCTGGGCTGCGCCTGCGTCGACATGGGCGGCGGCACCACCGCGATCGCCATCTTCTCGGAGCGGCGCTTCGTGCACGCCGAAACGCTCCCGCTGGGCGGCCACCATGTGACCATGGACGTCGCGCGCGGGCTCAATTGCCGGCTCGAAGACGCCGAGAGGCTCAAGGTCATGCACGGCTCGGTCATCGCCACCTCGGTCGACGACCGCGACATCATTCAGGTGGCGCCCATGGACGGAGAGCGCGACGAGGGCGCCCACCAGATCCCGCGCAGCCTGCTCAACCGCATCATCGCCGCCCGCGTCGAGGAGACGCTGGAAATGCTGCGCGAGAAGATCAACGCCTCGGGCTGTTCGGCCGTCGTGGGCAAGCGTGTGGTCCTGACCGGGGGCGCTGCGCAACTGGGCGGGCTGCCCGACATGGCCCGCCGCATTCTGGGGCGCAGCGTGCGCATCGGGAGGCCGCTGGGCGTGCGGGGACTGCCCGCCGCCGCCAAGGGGCCGGCATTCGCCGCCGCCGTCGGCCTGATGGTCTATCCGCAGGTCGCCGCCAACGACCACTCGAATGAACGCTTCCGCGGAACCGCGTCACTGAAACGAACGGGAACAGAAGGGCCGCTCCGACGGATGACACAATGGATCAAAGAAAGTTTCTAGACACGGACAACGGCCCGAAGGCCGGTTCGGCACCACAAGAGGATGAAACCATGACGATCAATCTCAAGAAGCCGGACATCACGGAGCTGAAGCCGCGCATCACCGTGTTCGGCGTCGGCGGCGGCGGCGGCAACGCGGTCAACAACATGATCACGGGCGGGCTCGACGGGGTCGAGTTCGTGGTCGCCAACACCGACGCGCAGGCGCTGTCGATGAACAAGGCGGGCCGGATCATCCAGCTCGGCATGGGCGTGACGGAGGGCCTTGGCGCGGGCTCGCAGCCCGATGTCGGCCGCGCCGCCGCCGAGGAATGCATCGACGAGATCAACGACCACCTGAACGGGACGCATATGTGCTTCGTCACCGCCGGCATGGGCGGCGGCACCGGCACGGGCGCCGCGCCCGTCGTTGCCCGGGCGGCGCGCGAACGCGGCATCCTGACCGTCGGCGTCGTCACCAAGCCATTCCATTTCGAGGGCCAGCGCCGCATGCGCACCGCCGATCAGGGCATCGAGGAGCTACAGGCCAGTGTCGACACGCTGATCGTCATCCCCAACCAGAACCTGTTCCGCATCGCCAACGACAAGACCACCTTCGCCGATGCCTTCGGCATGGCCGATCAGGTGCTCTATTCGGGCGTTGCCTGCATCACCGACCTGATGGTGAAAGAGGGGCTGATCAACCTCGATTTCGCCGATGTGCGCTCGGTCATGCGCGACATGGGCAAGGCGATGATGGGCACGGGCGAATCCGCCGATGAAGGCCGGGCAATGGCAGCGGCCGAAGCGGCGATCGCCAACCCGCTGCTCGACGAGACATCGATGAAGGGCGCAAGGGGCCTTCTCATCTCGATCACCGGTGGCCGGGACATGACGCTGTTCGAGGTCGACGAGGCGGCCACCCGCATCCGCGAGGAGGTCGACCAGGACGCCAACATCATTCTGGGCGCCACGTTCGACGAGACGCTGGAGGGCCTGATCCGCGTGTCGGTGGTCGCCACCGGCATCGCCTCCGAGACGGCGGCGGCCACGCCGTCCCGCCCGACCGCGATCCCGCGCGCGGTGACCGGCTCGGCCACATCGGCCGTCATGCCGCAGCCGCATGCCGAAACCGAGGCCCCGTCCGCGCTCAGGCCGGTGGCCCGCGAGCAGGCGCCCGCCGAAAAGCCCGCGCCCGCGCCCGCGCCGAGGGCAGGCGAGGTCATCGCCGAGACCGAGCGCGATATGGCCGCCTTCGAGACGATCCGTCCGGCCGACCCGTCGCAGCTCTCGCAGCCCATCGATGCCGAGGCGCCGCGGGACGAGCAGTTCCGCCCGAACAGCCGGCTGTTCCAGTCGCCGGCGCAGCCGATGCCGGCGCGCCCCCGCACCGCCGCCTCTTCGGACGCTCCGGCCGAGGCCGCCCCGCGGCCGGTGCCGGCCCGGGCGAACGATCCGATGTCCGAGGCGCCCATGCCGCGGCCGCGCATGCCCGACGTGCAGGACTTTCCGCCCATGGTGCGGGCGGAGGTCGAGGAGGCGTATCGCTCACCGGACCGTGCCGATGAGGAGCATGACGAGCGCGGCCCGCTTGGTCTGCTCAAGCGGTTGACCCACGGCCTGTCCCGCAAGGACGAGACGGACGCGCCCGAGCCGCCTCGCTTGCGCCCGGTCGAGCAGGATCAGGCGCAGCCGCGCCGCGCGATCGGACAGGATGCATCGCTCTATGTGCCGCGGGCCGGCCAACTCGACCCGCACGGCCGGGCGCCCTCGCCCGCGCAGGCGCCCGATCCGGACGACCAGCTCGAAATCCCGGCCTTTCTGCGCCGCCAGGCCAACTGAACGGCGCCTGGCTGCCCGAAACGGACACGCACGGGGCGCCTGGCGCCCCGTTTGCCCTTCGCTAAACCTCTGATTGTGCTTGAAATTGTGCGTCTCTCCAACGTCGCGCGCGTTACATCTGGTAACCATCCGTGATTTGGCCGCATCCCCGACTCGCGACTAATGTGCACGACAAGGTGGAGAGGGCGCCCCCTTGATCATGCGGTGGAGGTTCCGTCCGGGGACACAGACGGCCGGCCATCGCCAAAGCGCATACAATATAAGAGCAGGTACAGCTCATGGGGACTGATCTGAGGGGCTATCAGGCATCGCTGCGCAAGGCCGTGTGTCTTTCGGGAATTGGCGTTCACACGGGCGCGGAGGTGTCCATCACCCTGCTTCCGGCCGAACCCAATACCGGTGTCGTCTTTCGTCGCACGCTGGACGACGGCTCGACCGTCGATCTTGCCGCCGTCGTCTCGCAGGTCGGCGCGACCGACCTTTGCACGATGCTCGGCGATCCCGGCGGCGTTCACGTATCGACCATCGAGCACATCATGGCCGCCTTCTCGGCGCTGGGGCTCGACAATGTCATCGTCGAGATCGACGGCTCCGAAGTGCCGATCATGGACGGCAGCGCCGGCGTCTTCATCGAGGCGATCGCAGAGGCCGGTATCGAACACCATCTGGTCAAGCGCCGCTACATCCGCGTCAAGAAGACCGTGCGCGTCGAGCATGCGGGCTCCTGGGCCGAATTCCGGCCGTATGACGGCACGCGTTACGAGATCGTCATCGATTTCGACTCGAAGGCGATCGGCCGGCAGGAGTTCCGCGGCGAGGTCGACGGCGAGATGTTCTGCGACGAGCTTGCCGATGCGCGCACCTTCGGCTTCATGAAGGATGTGGAGCGTCTTTGGGCGTCCGGCCACGCGCTTGGCTCCTCGCTCGGCAATTCGGTGGTGATTGGTGACGATCACGCCGTGATCAATGGCGAGGGTCTGCGCTACGCCGATGAGTTCGTGCGCCACAAGACGCTCGATGCGGTCGGCGATCTCGCGCTGGCCGGCGCCAATTTCGTGGGCTGTTTTGCCTCCTATCGCGGCGGTCACCGGCTCAACGCGATCGCACTCAGGGCCCTGCTGGCCGATCCGCTCGCCTACGAAATCGTCGAAACGCCCGTGCCGAGCGCCATCGTCTATGCGGGCGATCTGGTCGCGGTGACCGGGCAGGTCTACGCGCCCTGGGCGGTCTGAACGGGCAGTGCCCCGTTTGCGCCGCTTGTGCCGACCACGCCACAAAATCGCGCCATTTGCCCGGCAGGCGTTGCCGCGGTGAACCAGGGACGATAAACCTGCCAAAGACGCGCAGGCGGACCCTTGCCGCACGCCGCCATGGGAGACGGGCTTTTTCATGAGTGCCAACCGAGCCAGCAGATCGCGCCTTGTGCGTGCTTGCGCCGCGGTCGTCCTTGTCCTTGGCGCTGCGGCCGTTTCCGGCTGCACCCACGGCAATGACGCGCTCGATCTGCAAGGCTATGTCGACACGATCGAGCCGGCCGATGTGCTCTACAATCAGGGTCTGGCCAACCTGAACGGCGGCAATCTGCGCGAGGCGCAGCGGAAGTTCATCGCCGTGGACCGTCAGCATCCCTATTCGGATTTCGCCCGCAAGGCGAACGTGATGGCCGCCTTTACCTCCTACAGGATGGGCCGGTTCGACGATGCGATCGCCGCCGCCCGCCGCTTCGTGAACCTTTACCCCACCCATGAGGACGCCGCTTACGCCCAGTACATTATCGGGCTGTCCTACTTCAACCAGATGCCCGAGGTGACGCGCGACCAGCGCGACACGCGCCTTGCCATCCAGAACTTCAACCGGCTTCTGGAGAGCTATCCCGGCTCGGTCTACGAGGACGATGCAAGGGCCAGGATCAGGATCGCCCGCGACCAGCTTGCGGGCAAGGAGATGCAGGTCGGCCGCTACTATCTGGAACGGCGCGAGTTTGCCGCCGCCGTCCCGCGCTTCCGGCTCGTTGTGGAGCAGTATTCCAACACGCGTCATGTTGAAGAAGCGCTGGCGCGGCTCACCGAGGCCTATTTCGCGATGGGCCTGACTTCGGAGGCGCAGGCCGCCGCCGCGATCCTCGGTCACAACTTCCCCGACAGCCGTTGGTACGCCGATTCCTACACGCTTCTGGCGAGCGGCGGGTTGCAGCCGCGCCAGGATGCCGGCTCCTGGCTGAGCAGGGCGGCGCAGAACGTCCTCAACCGCCCGGCCGGCGGCTGACCGATACACCGCCCGCCATGCTCAGCGAGCTTGCGATCCGCGATATCGTGCTGATCGACACGCTGACCGTTCGCTTCCAGGCCGGCCTTGCGGTGTTGACCGGCGAGACGGGCGCCGGCAAGTCCATCCTGCTCGATGCGCTGTCGCTGGCGCTCGGCGCGCGCGGCGATGCGGGGCTGGTGCGCCAGGGTGCGCGGGAAGGGCAGGTGACCGCCGTGTTCGATCTTGCGGCCGGCCACCCTGCCCACGCCGTGCTCGATGCCGCGGGCATCGCCGCCGAGCCGGGCGAGCCGCTGCTTCTCAAGCGGGTGCAGACCGCCGACGGGCGGACCCGCGCCTTCGTCAACGACCA
>NZ_CFIFWG010000173.1:0-6071 GCF_984466335.1 Roseitalea sp.
CGACTACACCCAGTCGCTGGGCTGCTGGCACGGCTTTATCGGCCAGCAGAAGATGATCGCCGTCAAGAAGCATTTCGGCTCGACCAGGGGCCGTTATCTCTACCTTTCGGGCTGGATGGTCGCCGCCCTGCGCTCCCAGTTCGGCCCGCTGCCCGACCAGTCCATGCACGAAAAGACATCCGTGCCGGCGCTGATCGAGGAACTCTACACCTTCCTCAAACAGGCGGACGCGCGCGAGCTTGGCGGTCTGTTCCGCGATCTCGACGACGCCCGCGCCGCCGGCGATGAACTGCGCATCGCCCAGACACGCAAGAAGATCGACAGCTACGAAACGCATGTGGTCCCGATCATCGCCGACATCGATGCCGGCTTCGGCAATGAGGAGGCGACCTATCTGCTCGCCAGGAAGATGATCGAGGCCGGCGCCTGCGCGCTACAGATCGAAAACCAGGTGTCGGACGAAAAGCAGTGCGGCCATCAGGACGGCAAGGTGACCGTCCCGCATGCCGACTTCCTGGCGAAGATCCGTGCCTGCCGCTACGCCTTCCTCGAACTGGGCGTGGAGGACGGCATCGTCGTCACGCGCACCGATTCGCTGGGCGCGGGCCTGACCAAGCAGATCGCGGTCTCCAACCAGCCGGGCGATCTGGGCGACCGGTACAACGCCTTCCTCGATGCCGAGCCGGTGGCCACCGACGAGATCGGGCCCAACGACGTGTTGCTGCGCCGCGACGGGGACCTGATGCGCGTCAAGCGCACGCCGAGCGGGCTGTTCCGGTTCCGCCCGGGCACCGGCGCCGAGCGCTGCGTGCTGGATTCGGTGGCCTCGCTCGAAAACGGCGCCGACCTGATCTGGATCGAGACCGAGAAGCCGCATATCGGCCAGATCAAGGCCATGATGGACGCGGTGCGCAAGACCGTGCCCAAGGCCAAGCTCGTCTACAACAACTCGCCCTCGTTCAACTGGACGCTCAACTTCCGCCAGCAGGTCTATGATTCCTGGGTCGAAGCGGGCAAGGATATCGCAGCCTACGACCGCGCCCGACTGATGAGCGCCGAGTATGACGACAGCGATCTGGCGGCCGAGGCCGACGAGCGCATCCGCACCTTCCAGGCCGATGCGTCCCGCGAGGCGGGCATCTTCCATCATCTGATCACGCTGCCGACCTATCACACGGCCGCGCTGTCGACCGACAATCTGGCGCGGGACTATTTCGGCGAGCAGGGCATGCTGGGCTATGTCGCCGGCGTCCAGCGCGCCGAAATCCGCCAGGGCATCGCCTGCGTCAGGCACCAGAACATGGCGGGCTCGGATATGGGCGACGACCATAAGGAGTATTTCTCGGGCGATGCGGCGCTCAAGGCGGGCGGCGCCGAGAACACGATGAACCAGTTCGCGGTGCCCGCGGAGTGACCGGTGTTTGCCGGTCACCCTCGGGTCGGGCCCGAGGGTCCATTCCGTCCAGTTGAAACGACGCGCCCGTTCTTGGTGAGCGGGCGCTCTTTGTTTGGCATCACGGAATGGATCCTCGGCTCAAGGCCGGGGATGACGGAGCCAGGAATGCTGGCTCACCCCTCCAGCTTCCGCCCCAACCTTCCCGCCAGATCCGTGATGAACTGCCAGGCGACGCGGCCCGAGCGCGCGCCGCGCGTCGCCGCCCATTCCAGCGCCTCGCCGCGCAGAACGTCGCGCTCCACGGCCAGGCCGTAATGGGCGGCATAGCCGTCGACCATCGCCAGATATTCGTCCTGCGAGCATTTGTGAAAGCCCAGCCACAGCCCGAACCGGTCCGACAGCGACACTTTTTCCTCGACCGCCTCGGACGGGTTGATCGCCGTCGAGCGCTCGTTCTCGATCATGTCGCGCGGCAGAAGGTGCCGCCGGTTCGAGGTCGCATAGAAAATGACATTGTCCGGCCGGCCCTCGACGCCGCCGTCCAGCGCCGCCTTCAATGACTTGTAGGACGTATCGTCCCGGTCGAAGGAAAGATCGTCGCAGAAGACGACGAATCGGAACGGCTCGGCCTTCACCAGGCTCAAAAGGCGCGGCAGCGCGTCGATGTCCTCGCGGTGGATCTCGACGAGTTTCAGCGGCGGTTCGGTGCCGTGCGCGTTGATCGCCGCGTGCGCGGCCTTGACCAGCGAGGACTTGCCCATGCCGCGCGCCCCCCACAGCAGCACATTGTTGGCCGGCAGGCCGGCGGCGAAGCGCCTGGTGTTCTCCACCAGGATGTCGCGCACGCGGTCGACGCCCCGGATCAGGGCGATGTCGACGCGGTTGACCCTTTCGACCGGCGCGAGGTGGCCCTGTTCCCACACGAAACAGTCGGCGGAGGCGAGGTCGGGCGCGGTGCGCGCGGGCGGGGCGAGCCGTTCGAGCGCGTCGACGAGCCGGTCCAGCCTGCCGCTCAGCGCCGCGGCGAAGTCGTTGTCCGATCGCGTCATCTTGATCCTTTTCGCCGTGGGGCGCTGCCGCCGATCGTCCCGGTTCCGGTTGCATCGAGGCTTTGCCTGACTATATTCGCCGCAAATTTCAAGGCCCGCTCCGGGCCGATCCGTTCTGGGGAGTTTCTTGCATGTTTGTCACACCGGCGTTCGCTCAGGCGGGCGGGGCGGCTCAGGGTCCGAGTCTGATCGTGAGCCTGTTGCCCTTCATCTTGATCTTCGTGATCATGTATTTCCTGATCATCCGTCCGCAGCGCCAGCAGGTGAAACGGCGCGAGGCGATGCTCGCCGCGATCCGCCGCAACGACACCATCGTCACCGGCGGCGGGGTCGTCGGCAAGGTGACCAAGGTGCACGAGGACGAGGGCGAACTGGAAGTGGAGATCGCCCAGGGCACCAAGGTGCGCGTGATGCGCTCGATGGTGGCCGATGTGCGGGTCAAGGGCGAACCGGTGGCGGCCAACGACGCCAAGAAGGCCTGACGCCTTCGCCACTTCGCCGCCGCAAGGCGCCGCAATTTCGCCAGGCGGGCCGGGCAGTCAGGTCTTGGCCAAGGCTCCGTTTCGGGACATGATCCGACATGCTTTATTTCGCACCCTGGAAGACGGTTCTGATCTGGCTGACGGTCGCCGTCGGCATCGCGTTCGCGCTGCCGAACCTTTATCCGCAGCAGTTTCGCGACAGCCTGCCGGACGCCATACCGAGCGACACGCTGGCGCTGGGGCTCGACCTTCAGGGCGGGGTGCATCTCCAGCTCAAGCTCGAACGCCGGGATCTGGTCGAAAACCGGCTCGAAGCGGTCCGCGACGAGGTGAGGCGCCTGCTGCGGGCCGAGGGGATCGGCTATACCGGGCTTTCCGGCCAGGGCCAGACGGTCGGCTTCACGCTCCGCGATCCCGCCGATGCCGATGCGGCGCGCGCCGCGCTTTCGGACCTGACCGCGCTGGTGTCCACCGGCCTTCTGACCGGCGGCACGGTGCGCGAGATCATCCTGTCGGGCCCCGGCGCCGATGGCCGGTTCGAACTGGAGATCACCGATCAGGGGCTCGACTATCGCATGGCCGGCGCGGTCGCCCAGACCGTGGAGGTGCTTCGCGGCCGCATCGATGAACTGGGCACCACCGAACCGGTCATCCAGCGCCAGGGCACCGACCGCATCATCGTGCAGGTGCCCGGGCTCGACGACCCGCAGCGCCTGAAGGACCTGATCGGCACGACGGCGCGCCTGACGTTTCAGATGGTCGACGTGACGACCCCGGTCGAGGACGCGCTCGCCGGCCGGCCGCCGGTGGGCACCGAGATCCTCTATTCGACCGACGATCCGCCGGTTCCCTACGTGATCGAGACGCGCGAGATCGTCACCGGCGAGAACCTCGAAGACGCGCAGGCCGGCTTCGACCAGCGCACGAACGAACCCATCGTCACCTTCCGGTTCGACGGCACGGGCGCGCAGCGCTTCGGCCGCGCCACCCAGGAAAATGTCGGCCGGCCGTTTGCCATCGTGCTCGACGAGCAGGTGATTTCCGCGCCCGTCATCCGCGAGCCGATCCTGGGCGGTTCGGGCCAGATTTCGGGCAATTTCACCGTCGACGGCGCAAACGACCTGGCCATCCTGCTGCGCGCCGGGGCGCTGCCGCTCAAGCCGACCTTCGTCGAGGAGCGCACGGTCGGCCCCTCGCTGGGCGCCGACTCGATCGCCGCCGGCGAGATCGCCGGCATCATCGGCGCGATCCTCGTCGTCCTTTTCATGTTCGTCGCCTACGGCCTTCTGGGCATCATCGCCAATCTGGCGCTGGTCATCAACATCACGCTGGTGATCGCCGCGCTCTCGGCGCTGGGCGCCACGCTGACGCTGCCGGGCATCGCCGGCATCGTGCTCACGGTCGGCATGGCGGTCGATTCCAACGTCTTGATCTTCGAGCGCATCCGCGAGGAACGCTTGGGCGGGCGAAGTCTGATCCAGGCGATCGACGCCGGCTTCCAGCGGGCGTTCACGACGATCATCGACGCCAACGTCACCACGCTGATCGCGGCGATCATCCTGTTCTATCTGGGCTCGGGGCCGATCCGCGGCTTCGCCGTCACGCTCGCCATCGGCATCATCACCACGGTGTTCACCGCTTTCATCCTGACCCGGTGGATGATGGCCTTCTGGCTCAAGCGCGCCAGGCCGAAGGATCTGCCGCTCGGCCTTGGGCGGCATCTGCGCCCGGACACCAAGATCAAGTTCATGTGGCTGCGGCGCTATTCGTTCACCTTGTCCTCGCTGGTGGTGGTGGCGTCGATGGCGCTTTTTGCCACCGTCAACATGAATCTGGGCATCGACTTCAAGGGCGGCTCGCTGGTCGAAGTGCAGGCCAGCGTCGGCGAGGCCGATATTGGCGGCATTCGGTCCGACCTGTCCGAGCTCAATCTGGGCGATGTGCAGGTGCAGGGTTTCGGCGCGCCGACCGACGCGCTGATCCGCATCGAAAGCCAGGGCGGCGGCGACAATGCCGAGCAGAGCGCGCTGACAAAGGTGCGCGCCGCGCTCGAAGCCGATTATGAAATCCGCCGCGTCGAGGTGGTCGGCCCCACCGTTTCGGGCGAACTTGCGACCGCCGGCACGATCGCGGTGCTTGCCGCGCTGGCGGCGATCCTGGTCTATATCTGGCTCAGATTCGAGTGGCAGTTCGCGCTCGGCGCGATCATCGCGACCACGCACGACGTGCTGCTGACCATCGGCATGTTCGTGGTCACCGGGCTCGAATTCAACCTGTCGTCCATCGCGGCGATCCTGACCATCGTCGGCTATTCGCTCAACGACACGGTGGTCGTCTATGACCGCGTGCGCGAGAACTTGCGACGATACAAGAAGATGCCGATCCCCGAACTGCTCGACATGTCGATGAACCAGACGCTGCCGCGCACCATCCTGACCTCGGTGACCACGCTTCTGGCCCTGTTCGCCCTGTTCATCTTCGGCGGCGAGGTGCTGCAATCGTTCGTCGCGGCGATGATCTTCGGTGTCGTCATCGGCACCTATTCGTCGATCTTCATCGCCGCGCCGATCCTGATCATGTTCCGCCTGCGCCCCGGCGCGCTGTCGCAGGAGAGCGAGGAGGCCAAGAAGGAAAAGGCGGCCACGGCGGGCACCGCGCCCGTCGACATCGAGACCTGACATGGTCAAGGCGATCCGCGCCGGCCTGGAGATACGCGACGCCCATTTTCCCGGCCGCGCGCCGATCGACGCCTACGGCAATGGCGGCTTTCGCTTCGCCGACATGTCCCACAGGGGGTCGATCCTTGCCCTTCCTTCGGGGATCCATGGCTGGGACGTGACGCGTTTCGAGGACATCGATCGCGCCAGCCTTGCCAAGGTGATCGCCGATGCGGGCGGGATCGAGGTGCTTTTGATCGGCTGCGGCGCCGATCTGCGCGTGCTGCCCAAGCCGTTGCGCGCCGAACTGCGCGACGAGCACGCCATCATCGCCGAAACCATGGCGACCGGCGCCGCCGTGCGCACCTTCAACGTGCTGCTGGCCGAGGAACGGGCCGTGGCCGCCGCGCTGATCGCGGTGGATGATGCGCGCTAGAGCGGTTTGTCTTTAGATGGGAGCGGATTGATGGACAGGGTTTTTCGCCGC
>NZ_CFIFWG010000174.1:0-4739 GCF_984466335.1 Roseitalea sp.
TCCGGCGGCCGTGACCGCTCTCATCCATTCGCTTGCCCCGGTGCCGATCGGGCTGGTGGCGGTGTGCGGCCTGGCCGCCGTCTTTCTCGCATCGCCCGTTCGCGACGCGCACGCGCGAAAGGCCCTTGCCGGGCTTGAGGAACTCGAACAGCGCCTTGGCGCCCAGGTCGGCGAAGCCCTGGCCAAGGTGGACACGCATATCGGCGACGACTACCAGGTCGTGCGCGAGCACAATCGGCAGCTTCAGGACAAGATCGAGCAGTTCCGGCAGTCCGAGCGCGACAAGCTGACCCAGGAAATGGAGAATCTGCGCGCGCTCAATGGCGAACTCGAAGCACAGATCAAGCGATGGGCGATCGGATCCGTCGACCAGATGGTCTCTGAAACGGGATCGGAAGGCGTCAAGGTCGCATAGGGCACGAGGGGGGCGGCCGCAGGGCCACAGCATGTTCGAAGGCGAGCAAACCATGTCCAAAACGATGGCGGCCCGTGCCGCATCGGCGTCCCGCCCGTTTCCCGCCGCGCCCTGTGACCCGTTCAAGCTGGCCGCCGAAGCTCTTGAGCTGGCGCAGCAGCACGGCACGCCGCCCGAACCGGAGACCTACAAGGTCTGGTATACCTATGCGGCCGGATCGAGCCTGATGCTCAACGAGCGCGTCGAATCGTTGATCGCCGACGGCGCCAAGCCGAGCGTTTACGATCTGTCCGCGCTCAACGGGGAGATCATCGAGGGCCGGCTTGCCGGCCAGGCCGCCGAAATCGAGGCCAACGACAATCTGAGCAGGGAAATGGAGGAGGTCCAGTCCTTCATACGCGCCTACCTGCAGACGACCGAGCGCTATGAAGGGGCGATCGACAGCACGACCAAATCGCTCAGCAATGCCTCGACCGCCAACGAGGTGGAGATGGTCATCGCGCTGATGATTCGCGAAAACCGGCGCATCAGGAGCCAGACCCGGCAGCTCTCGTGCAGCCTGCGTGAAACCCAAGATGAGATCGTTCGCCTCCAGGGCAAGCTGACGCAGTCGCGCAAGGCCGAGATGCAGGATCCGATGACGGGCCTGAACAATCGCCGCTACTTCCAGCACGCCATCGCCTCGGCGCTCGTGCATGCGCAGGCCAACAATCTGCCGCTGAGCTTCGCGATCGCGGACATCGATCACTTCAAGCAGGTCAACGACCGGTTCGGGCATCGGATCGGCGACGAGATTCTCAAGTTCGTCGGCACCTATATCGAGGGCAAGGTCGGTGCCCACGGCACGGTCAGCCGCTATGGCGGCGAGGAGTTCGCCATCATCCTGCCGAACGTTACGATCGAGACGGCCCGCGCGCTGCTTGAGGAGGTCAGGGAGGGCATCGCCCGCGCACGCCTGGTGACGTCCAGGACCAACAAGCCCATCGGCGTGGTCACGGTCTCCTTCGGCGTGTCCGCCTGTCTTGAGGGCGACGGCATCGAAAGGCTGTTCGAGCGCGCCGACAAGCAGCTTTACGAGGCGAAAAGCGCCGGCCGCAATCTGGTCCGATAATCCCGGCGCGGCGGCCCGTCCCGAACATGGTGACCAATGGTGCCGCACCCGGCTCGTCACCTGGTGGCCTGCGCCGCAACGACCGGTCGCAGCCCGGCGATGCACGGGTCGCCACCTGGTGGCGGCCATCTGACGCGGGGCGCGACAAGGCCACACCCGTTCATGCTGCCTTGACAGGACGGATCGCCGGCCGTCAGCCGGCCTCGGTGCCGCCCACGGTCATCCGGTCCATTCTGAGATGGGGCTGCCCGATGCCCACCGGCACGCCCTGGCCGGCCTTGCCGCAGGTGCCCACGCCATTGTCGAGCGCAAGATCGTCGCCGATCATCGAGACGCGGTGCATTGCGTCCGGGCCGTTGCCGATCAGCATCGCGCCCTTGACCGGATAGGCGATCCTGCCGCCCTCGATCCTGTAGGCCTCGGTGCAGGCGAAGACGAACTTGCCCGAGGTGATGTCCACCTGGCCGCCGCCGAACGACACCGCATAGATGCCGTCATCGACCGAGGCGATGATCTCCTCGGGGCTCTTGTCGCCGGCCAGCATGTAGGTGTTGGTCATGCGCGGCATCGGCACATGGGCATAGGATTCCCGCCGCCCGTTGCCCGTCGCCTTCATGCCCATCAGCCGTGCGTTCTGCCGGTCCTGCATGTAGCCGACGAGCCTGCCGTCCTCGATCAGCACGTTGCGGCCGGACGGCGTGCCCTCGTCGTCGATGGTCAGCGAGCCGCGGCGCTCGCCGATCGTGCCGTCATCGACCACCGTCACGCCCCTGGCCGCGACCTGCTCGCCCATCAGCCCGGCGAAGGCCGACTGCTTCTTGCGGTTGAAATCGCCTTCGAGCCCGTGGCCCACCGCCTCGTGCAGCATCACGCCCGGCCACCCGTTGCCGAGCACGATGTCGAACGTGCCGGCCGGCGCGGGCCGCGCTTCCAGATTGACCAGCGCCTGGCGCAGCGCGTCGTCGGCCGCCTCCCGCCAGCGTGCGGTGGCGATGAAGTCGCCGAACGATTGGCGCCCGCCCATGCCGTGCGCTCCGGTCTCCTGACGGTCGCCGTCGCCGACGATCACCGACACGTTGACGCGGACCAGCGGGCGGATGTCCTTTGCGAAGTGGCCGTCCGCGCGCAGGATCTCGACCACCTGCCAGGAGGCGGCGAGCGACGCCGAGACCTGGCGCACGCGCGCGTCCTTGCCGCGCAGATAGGCGTCGATCTCCTCCAGCAGCTTGACCTTGGCCTCGAACGAAGGCTCGCCGATCGAGTTCATGTCGCCGTAAAGCTTCGTGTTGGTGCGCTGCGGCGCGTCCGAATAGGTGCCCGAATGGCCTGCCGTGACCGCGCCCACGGCGCTTTGGGCGCGCTTGAGCGCGGCCTCGGACAGATCGTCCGATTCCGCATAGCCGACCGCCTCTCCGGCCACCGCCCGCAGCCCGAAGCCCGATGCGGTGTTGAACGCGCCCGTCTTCAGCCGTCCATTGTCGAAGACGAGCGTTTCGGCTTCGCGATATTCAAGGAACAGTTCGCCGTCGTCGGACGTCCCAAGCGCATCGGCGACAAGCGCGCGCACGCGTTCCTCGGACACGTCGAAGCGGGAGATCAGGCCGGTCTGCATGGTCTTGCCTTTCGAAATCGGACGCTTTGGCACCACATAAGGCGCTCTGTTGCCCGTTTCGACCCCCGCGCCGACGGCGGCGCGTCAGGGCAGCGCGTCGAAGCCCTCGGTGAAGCCGGCCAGATCGACGGGGATGCCGATGCCTTCCTCGGGCGTGTCGAACACGGTGAAGGTGGCCTCGGCGCCCGCCTTGAGGCTGTCGAGCAACTGTTTCTCCAGAATCACCTCGGCATAGCAGCCGTCCGAGAAGCAGCGCACGAAATAGGCCCGGCCCATGTCGGTACCGTCGATGTGCAGGCCGAGCCCGTTCGGCAGCAGGACACCGAGCGGCACCTGGATGCGCAGGATTTGCGCCGTCCGGTCGGCCGTCTTGAAGGCGACGACCGAAAGGCCGAGCTCGGGACGGTCATCGGCGACGACGTTCTGGATCAGAACGCATTGCTCGCTTGAGGCGCCGGGGGGCGTCGAGCATCGAAGCTGCCACCAGCCATATTCGCCGCGCACCGAATCCTGCTGGGCGTGGGCGGGCGGCGCGTTGAATGCAGGCACGAGCATCAGCGCGGCCAGCGCGAATGCGATATGGCCGGCATATCGATGGGGTCGGCAAGGGAAAGTCACGGGCAGATCATGCTCCGGATCGCGAATCGGCTTGAGACGCCCTTTCTACGACGGGCCGGCGGCAAATGATACGCCGCGCTGCCGATGACAAGCGGCCCTTGACGGCGAAAACAAGGCGAAACCGCGCTTTCGGTCACATCCTATGCGCGGCGCGCGGCGTCCGGTCGCCGGATCGCTTGCCGCACAAGCGCTGAAATGACGCATGAATATACCACTGTCGCAGTTGCGAGCGCCGATTTAATGTGGTTCTAAGCCGCACAATGACAGGAGCCGCAAGAGCTTCGGACGGGACTTTGGGAGACTAAGGCGTGTTGAAGAAGACGTTGGGCCGCCTGTGCGCGGCTGCAATCGCAACCGGCGCGGCGTCGTCCGCGGCCATGGCCGCGAAGCCCGAACCCTGGCAGTTGAGCTTTCAACCCGCCGCAACGGACATCATGGAGCAGATCGTCTGGTTCGAGCGCTACACGCTCGTTCTCCTGGTGCCGATCGTGCTGCTTGTCCTGGGCCTTCTGGCCTGGGTGATGATCCGCTATCGCGCGAGCGTAAATCCGGTGCCCTCCCGCGTCAGCCACAACACGACGATCGAGGTGGTCTGGACCGTCGGTCCGATCATCGTTTTGCTGCTCATCGCGGTGCCGTCCTTCCAGCTTCTGGCCAACCAGTATTCCCCGCCCGAAGAGCCGGCGCTCACGGTCAAGACGACCGGCTATCAGTGGTATTGGGGCTATGAGTACCAGACCCTGGACGGCGAGGAGGTCTTCTTCGACCAGATCATGCTGCGCGACGAGGACCGCGCCGCCCTGGGCAAGGGGGACGAGGCGGCCTATCCGCGCCTGCTGGCCGTCGACAATGAACTGGTCGTGCCGGTCGACACCACCGTGCGGCTGCTGGTGACCGCCGCCGACGTGCTGCATTCCTGGACGATTCCCGCCTTCGGCGTCAAGATGGACGCCGTCCCCGGCCGCCTCAACGAGACGTGGTTC
>NZ_CFIFWG010000174.1:4749-5835 GCF_984466335.1 Roseitalea sp.
TTCCATGTCGATCGCGAAGGGCTCTATTACGGCCAATGTTCGGAACTGTGCGGCAAGGATCACGCCTTCATGCCCATCGCGGTGCGCGTCGTGAGCCAGGAAGACTATGATGCGTGGCTGACCGCCGCGCGCGAGGATGTAACGCAGGCCAATCGAACGCTTATGGCCACGCTCCAGTCTCGCCGGGCGCTGGCGAACCTCGAACAATAAGCTTCCAAGCCAAGTCATTTTCCAGGAGCCCTTTCATGTCGTACGCCGCTGCACATCAGGCCCATGACGATCACGGAGCGCCCAAGAGCTTCGTCAAACGCTGGCTCTTTTCCACCAACCACAAGGATATCGGCACGCTCTACCTGATCTTCGCGATCATCATGGGCATCGTCGGGGGCTTTTTGTCGGTGATGATGCGGTGGGAGCTCGCCGAGCCGGGCATCCAGATCTTCCACGGTCTGGCCGCGATGGTCTACGGCGTCGAGGGCGATGCGGCGATCGACGCCGGCAAGCAGATGTACAATGTGTTCACCACCGGTCACGGTCTGATCATGATCTTCTTCATGGTCATGCCGGCGCTGATCGGAGGCTTTGCCAACTGGATGGTGCCGATCATGATCGGCGCGCCGGACATGGCGTTCCCGCGCATGAACAACATCTCGTTCTGGCTCCTGCCGCCGGCGGCGATCCTTTTGTTCATCTCCATGTTCATGCCGTCGGCGCCCGGCGCCTATGGGGTGGGCGGCGGCTGGACGATCTATCCGCCCTATTCGACCACCGGCCAGCCTGGCCCGGCGATGGACTTCGCCATCCTGTCGCTGCACATTGCCGGCGCTTCGTCTATCCTGGGCGCGATCAACTTCATCACCACCATCTTCAACATGCGCGCGCCGGGCATGACGCTGCACAAGATGCCGCTGTTCGCCTGGTCGGTGCTGGTCACGGGCTTTTTGCTGCTATTGGCGCTGCCGGTGCTGGCCGGGGCCATCACCATGCTGCTGACCGACCGCAACTTCGGCACCACCTTCTTCGACCCGGCCGGCGGCGGCGACCCGATCCTGTTCCAGCATCTGTTCTGGTTCTTCGGCCATCCGG
>NZ_CFIFWG010000175.1:0-5818 GCF_984466335.1 Roseitalea sp.
GGCGGCCGGCTCGCCGCGGCGGCCCATCCGGCCCGGCTGGTCAGCCTGATCGTCTCGGACATTCCCGGCGACGATCCCGCGCAGGTCGCCTCGGGGCCGACCGTGCCCGATGCGACCGGCCGAGCGCGGACGCTGGCGATGATCGCGGCCTACGGGCTCGTGCCGCCGCCGGCGGTCCGTGAACATATCGCCCATGGCCCGGACGATTGCCCGACGCCCGAAGACGCCCGGTTCGCCGGCAACGCGGTCACCGTCATCGCCTCTGCGGGCCTGTCGCTCGAAGCTGCGGCCGGTGCGGTCCGGGCGCGGGGCATGAACGCTGCGATCCTGTCGGACGCGATCGAGGGCGAAGCGCGCGACATCGGCGCGATGCACGGCGCGCTGGCGCGCCAGGTGGCGCTGCGCGGCCGGCCGTTCGCAAGGCCGGTCGCGATCCTGTCCGGCGGCGAAACGACGGTCACGGTGCGCGGCGCGGGCAGGGGCGGCCGCAACACCGAGTTCCTGCTGGCCCTGGCGACGGCGATCGAGGGCCTGGACGGGGTCGTCGCGCTCGCCGCCGACACGGACGGCATTGACGGGTCCGAAGACAATGCCGGCGCTTTCGCGGACGGGGCGAGCATCGGCCGGTTGCGCCGGGCGGGCGGCGATCCGCGGGCCTTTCTTGCGAACAATGACGCCTATTCGGCGTTCGAACGGTTGGGCGATCTGTTCGTGCCGGGTCCGACGGGCACCAATGTGAACGATTTCCGCGCGATCCTGGTGCGCTGAGGCCACGGCGCGCCGGCCCGCGCGATCATATCGCCTCGGCGCGATTACCAAATCGAAACGGACTGCCGATAGGACCATTGCGCAAAGGGTGAGGGATATGTCGAAGCGGCTCAGGTTCGTATGTCTTTTTGTCTGCGCCGCGCTGGTTGCGCTGGTCGCCGCCTATGGTGCGCATCTCGCCATCGTGCAAAGCTGGCAGCGGGCCTATTTGCACGAGCTTGCGGCGCAGACGGTCAACCGAACCGATGTCGCCATCGACCATGCGGTGATCGCGCTTGGCGGGTTGGTCGAGCAGGGCCTGACGGGCTGCGGCCCCGAGGCCGTTCAGGCCGGCCGCCGGATCGCGTTCGGCGCCGGCGCGATCCGGAACATTCAGATCGGCCATGGCGGGGCCGAATGCCGCGCCTTCGACGATGCCGGCGGCGTTTCCGTCGACGAGGCGCTGGCAAGACCTTGGCGGTCCGCCCGCAACGGGCGGATCGAACTGGCCGGTTTCACCAACACGAAGGCCGATCATCTGGCCGTCCGCTGGGTGCTGGGCCCCGCTCACTCGCTGATCGCGATCATGAACACGGAACTGCTGATCTTCGACGTACTGCCCATGTCCTTGCGCACGGGCGCCAGCATTTCGCTGTCGATCGGCGATGACGACCGCGTCATCTCGCAGACGCACGGGACGCTCGATCAGGAGACGGGCAGGGTCTTTTCGGCGACCTCCTTACGCTATCCCACACGCGTCGATATCCGCGTGACCGATGCGGCGCTGGGTGCGTGGGCGGGCGGCATCGGGTGGCTCGGCGCGGTGGTCGCGGGGTTCCTGTCGCTGGTGTTCGGCTATGCCGTCGTCCGCGCGCTGTGGACGCGCCGGAGCTTCGCCGACGACTTCAAGGCGGCGGTCGCCTGCGGCCAGGTGATGCCCTACTATCAGCCGATCGTCTCGCTGGCGGACCGGCGGCCTGTGGGCGTCGAGATGCTGGCCCGCTGGCGCCGGCCCGATGGCAGTTTCATTGCGCCCGCCCAGTTCATTCCCATGGTCGAGATGAACGATTGCGCCGACCTGCTGGTGGCCCACCTGATCCGCCACGCCGATGCCGAACTGAACCGCTTCTTCACCGAGGACAGAACCCTGAAGCTGGCGGTCAACATCGCTCCGGCTCAGTTCGAGCGGCCCGGATTTGCCACCTGGCTCGCCAAGCTGATCGGGGAGACCGGATTTACTCCCTCCCAGATCACCGTCGAGGTGACCGAGCGTCAGCCGCTGGTGTCGATCGAAGGCAGTCGCCGGGTTTCGATCGCGCTTCAGGAGGCGGGCTTCGAAATCGCATTGGACGATGCCGGCACCGGACATAACGGCCTTGCGGTCATGAAATCGCTTTGCGCCGGCTGCATGAAGATCGACAAGCTGTTCGTCGACGAGATCGACAACGATTTCCGCACCCGCGCCCTGGTCGAGATGATGGTCGGCGCGGCCAACGAACTGGGCATGGGCATCGTGGCCGAGGGCATCGAGCGCAACGAGCAGGCCGCCGTGCTGAACACCATGGGTGTCGGGCACGGCCAGGGCTATCTGTTCGCGCGGCCGATGCCGGCCGACGATCTGGCGGCCTATATGGCGCACATGTGGCGCAAGACTGGAAAAGGATCCCACAGCAGGCGGACGGCCGCCGCGTAGCGCCGCCATGATGTCGCCCACAGCCCCTTCGCTTGAACGGAAAGGCGGGCCCGATGACGGAAGATAGGGCGATCGTGCGCGGACGGCTGCTGTCGTTCCATCGCGAGCCGCTGGGCGCCGACGACGATACCGCGTTCACCCTGATCCAGGATGGCGGCATCGTCTGCCGGAACGGGCTGATCGACTGGGCCGGCAACTGGTCGCACCTGCCCCAAGCGCATCGCGGCGCGGTCTATGCCGACCGGCGTCCGCATCTGATCCTGCCCGGCTTCATCGATCCGCACATCCATTTCCCGCAAGGGCAGGTGGTTGCCTCCTATGCGGGCTCGCTGCTCGAATGGCTGAACACATATACCTTCATCGAAGAGCAAAAATATGCCGATCCGCATTTCGCCGCGGCGATGGCGGCGCGGTTCTGCGACATGCTTTTGGCGCACGGCACGACGACGGCCGTCGCCTTCGGTTCGGTGCACAGGGCGTCCGCGCACGCCCTTCTCGCCGAGGCGGCGGCCCGCGGCATGCGTCTTGCCGCCGGCAAGGTGATGATGGACCGCAACGCGCCGGACGCGCTCACCGATACCGCCCAGTCCGGCTATGACGACACCGAGGCGTTGATCGGGCAATGGCATGGCCGAGGGCGGCTGGGGGTGGCGATCACGCCGCGCTTCGCGCTGACCTCGACCGACGCGCAGATGGAAGCGGCCGGCGCGCTGGCGCGCGAGCATCCCGATTGCCTGATCCAGACGCATCTGAGCGAGAGCCGCGCCGAGATCGCGGCGGTCGAGGCGCTGTTTCCGGGCGCTGTCGACTATACCGACGTCTATGACCGGTTCGGGCTCCTGACGCCAAAAAGCCTGATGGGTCACTGCATCCATCTGTCGGACCGGGAGATCGGCCGGATGGCCGAGACCGGCGCCGTCGCCGTCTTCTGCCCGACGTCCAACCTGTTTCTGGGCAGCGGCCTGTTCGATCTGGACCGGATCAAGGCGGCCGGCGCGCGCCATGGCATCGCCACCGACATTGGCGGCGGCACGTCCTGGTCGCTGCTCAGGACGCTGGACGAGGGTTACAAGGTCTTGAACCTGCAAGGCCAGCGCCATCACCCCTATCGCGCCTTCTGGCAAGCGACGCGGGGCAATGCCGAGGCGATCGGCATGGCCGATCGGATCGGCGCGCTGGAGGCGGGCGCCGAGGCCGACTTCATCGTGCTCGACGCGCGCGCGACGGACGCGATGGCGCTGCGGATGGAGACGGCCGAGACGCTGGCCGAGGAACTGTTCGTCCTCCAGACGCTGGGCGACGACCGCGCGGTCAGGGCGACCTATGTGGCGGGGCGGGTGGTTCACTCGACCACATAGCCAACCTCCTCGCTCGCCCTTGTGAGCGCATGCCAGAACGAGCGCGCATAGGAGCGGAAGACGATCACGTCGAAGGCGTCCGCGTCGACGCGCTGGATCTGCGCGAGGATCTCGTGGTGCCGGGTGGCGAGGCCCTTTTCGAGCGGGAACGCGTCCGGCCCGAAATCGACGGCGAACAGCTTTGAAAGCACCCGGCGCGATTTTTCGCCGTCGATGCGCAGCACGGTGCGGCCGTGGCTGAGATCGACCACGGTCCCATTGCCGCCGACAGCTCTTGCCAGAGCTTCGGCCAGGGCGGGGTCCGTCGAAATCACCGTCCAGCGGCCCGGCGCGTGCCGCAATGCCTGGGCCGTGTCCGACACCGCGTCGCGGGTCTTGGCGAGGTTCAGCTTCGTTGCGCGCTTGATGGCGTTGGCGGTCTTCGTGTCGGCGCCGGGCCAGGCGCGGACATCGCAGATGGCCAGTGGGAACCGCTCGGCGAGCGTCACCTGCGCGCCGCGATCGCAATTGCCGAATTCGCCCTGCTCATAATGGCCGGCGAGCGGGCTTTCGGCCGCATCGGGGATGACGGGGGTGGAGATGAAGGGCTCAGCCATGCATCCGTTCTCCCTTCGGGTCCACCATATGGTGGCTGACGATCTCGATCGGAATGTGCGTGCCCGAGCGCACCGGGTCGGTGGCGTAAAGGTGCTGGCCGATCCTGCCCGCGCCGTCCTCGACCAGCGCCAGCCCGACATAGGCGTTCAGTTCGGGCGAAAAGCACATCGCCGTCAGATGGCCGAGGCTCGCGCCGGGTTCGTCCCTGTCGCCGGCGACCACATGGCTGCCGCCGTGCAGTTTTTCGCCCGAGCGCGCAACGACGCCGACCAGCGTCCGGCGGCTCCGGTCGGTCAGACCCTCGCGGTCCATCATGGCCGAGCCGACGAACGGCTTTTTCGACGACAGCATCCAATCGAGACGCAGATCGCGCGCGGTGGTGCGCCCGTCGATCTCGGCGGCGGTGACATGGCCCTTTTCGATGCGCAGCGCGCCGAGCGCTTCGAGCCCGTAGGGCGCGATGGAAAAGGGCCGGCCGGCGCCCATCAGCGCCTCCCAGACATGGGTGCCGTGATGGGCGCCGCAATAGACCTCGTATGCCCGTTCGCCGGAAAAGGACAGGCGGCAGATCATCACCGGCACGCCCGATATCGCGCCATGCACGATGCCCATGAAGGGCAGGGTGTCATTGTCGACACCCGTGCCGGTGACGCAGGAGGCGAGCACGTCGCGCGATTTCGGCCCGGCGATCGCGGCGCCGGCCCACTGGTCGGTGACGGAGGCGACATGGACGCGCAGGTCCGGCCAGTGGACGTCGAGGCACAGTTCCAGATGGGCCATCACCGTGCCGGCGTTCGCGGTCGTGGTGGTCATCAAAAACCGGTCCTCGGCGAGGCGCCAGGTGGTGCCGTCGTCCATGGCGAACCCGTCCTCGCGCAGCATCAGCCCGTAGCGCGCCTTGTTCACCGCCAGCTTTGCGAAGCCGTTCGTGTAGACGCGGTTGAGCAATTGCGCCGCGTCCGGTCCGGCAATGTCGATCTTGCCGAGCGTCGAGACATCGACCAGCCCGACGCCGTGGCGCACCGTCCTCGCCTCGCGGATATAGGCCTGTTCGACCGTCTCGCCGGGCCGGTTGTAGCTTTCGGGCCGCTCCCAATGGCCGGCGGCGTACATGCCGGCGCCGTTTTCGACGTGCCAGTCATGCATCGGCGTCAGGCGGCGTGGGGCAAGCTCGCCATAGCGTTCGGCGGCGATCGATCCCACAGAAGCCGCCGTGTAGGGCGGGCGGAAGCGGGTGGTTCCCACATCCGGGATCGGCCTGCCGAGCGCGCCCGCCATGATGGCAAGGCCGGGCACGTTCGAGGTCTTGCCCTGGTCGGTCGCCATGCCGAGCGTGGTGTAGCGCTTGAGATGCTCGACCGACCGGAACCCCTCGCGATGGGCGAGGCGCACATCGTCGGCGGTGACATCGTGCTGGAAATCG
>NZ_CFIFWG010000176.1:0-5813 GCF_984466335.1 Roseitalea sp.
CCAGATCACAAAATCCCGGCGCTCAGACGATGCCAGCCAAAGACAAACCGCTCTAGCCAGCCCAGAACTGGTCGAGCCAGATGTTGAGAGACGTGAATCCGGTCGCCTGCACCGAATAGATGCGCCGCGTGCCGTCCGCCCGCGCGTCGACCAGTCCGGCGTCCAGCAGCACGCGCAGGTGCTGCGAGACCGCCGGGCGCGAAATGGGCAGCCCCAGCGCGAGCTCGCCCACGGTCTTGCCCCCGCGCCTGAGCTCTTCGAGCAGGTGTCGACGGTTCGGATCGGCGATCGCTTCGAACGGATCGGGTCTCATGGCCGGCTTGTAAGACGCTTCTTACCGCAATGCAAGAAAAATGCTGCAATGCAGCATGCCACCTTGGCGGCAGCATGCTGCCTGGGCAGGACGGGCCCGGATTTTGCACACGCCATCGCGTTGCCGCAATCGGGTGATTGCTCGCATGGCCGGGCGGCCTGTTTGGCGCTATTTCGTTCGGCGCCGATCAACGCGAACCGGGCTTGGATCATATGGCCGACGATCACGACGAGATGGCGAACCGCTGCCGGCTGGTGCTGGTTACCCCGGCGGACGCCGATCCGGGCGTCATCTCCGCCCAGCTTGCGGCCGCCGGTCGCGGCGGCGATATCGCCTGCGTGATCGTCCCGGCCGACGGTCCTGACGGGAATGCCTGTCAGCGGTCGCTCGAACGGCTCGTGCCGGTCGGCCAGGCGCTCGGCGCCGCGGTGGTCGCGGCGGGCGATCCGTCCCTTGCCGCCCGCACCGGCGCGGACGGCATCCATGTGCGCGGGGACGCGCCTTGCCTTGCGCGCGCGGTTGCCGACCATCGGGGCCGCTTTCTCGTCGGCGCGGAGGCGGGCAGCGGCCGGCACCGGGCGCTGGAAGTGGGAGAGGCACGTCCCGACTATGTGTTGTTCGGCCGGCTCGGCGGCGACACGCACCCCCAGGCGCATCCGGGCGCGGCCGAAAGCGCGGCCTGGTGGGCCGAGTTCGTCGAGCTGCCCGCGATCCTGATGGGCGGCCGGGATCTCGCCCATCTGGATGCGGCGGCGGCGACGGGCGTCGATTTCGTGGCCCTGTCGCATGCGGTGTTCGGCCCGGACGGCGATCCCGAGGCGGTGGTGCGCGCGGCCAATGCCGTCCTTGCGCGCCATCTTCTGGCGGTGGCGTGACCGTGCCCTTGCGCGCCGGCCTTCTCGTTCTCGCGCTGGCCTGCGGCATCGCACAGCTTCATGCGCAGCCGGCGCCGTTCGGCGAGACGGCGACCTTTGCGGACGAGCGGCGAACACCGCAGCTGCCGGCGCCCTGGCGCTTTGGCGCACCGCCCCCCGACACCGCCTTCGGCGCGTTCCAGCGCGGCCTGTTCCTGACCGCGCGCAACCTGGCCCTGCCGCGCGCGCGGGCCGGCGATGCGGCGTCGCAGACGCTGCTCGGCGAAATCTATTCGCGCGGCCTGGGCGTCGCCCTCGATTTCGATGAAGCGCGGCGATGGTATGCGCGAGCGGCGCGCCAGGGCGTGCCCGAGGCGCAGTTGCAGATGGCGCTTGCCCTGCTCGCCGAGGACGCCGATTCGCAAGAAGCGCGCTCGCTGATGCGGGCGGCGGCCGATGGCGGCCACGGCAAGGCGATGTTCAACCAGGCCCAGCTTCTGCTCAACGACCGGCCGGGCCGTGCCGGCCAAAGCGCCGCCTTCGCCTATTTCCGCCGTGCCGCCGAGGCGGGCATCGCCGATGCGCAATATGCCCTTGCGCAATATTATGCCGCCGGGACGTCGCCGGCTTTCCACGACGAGGTCGAGGCGCGCCGATGGCTCGACAGGGCGGCGCGGCAGGGCTTCGACAGCGCCCAGCAAGAGCTGGGCCTCTACTATATCGACGGCGTGGGCGGCGTCCGCGACTTCGACCGGGGCTTTGCCTGGACCGCGCGGGCGGCCCATGCCGGCAACGTCGCCGCACAGGCGCAACTGGCCAAGCTCCTGTGGAGCGGCATCGGCATTGCGCCGGACGACACGCAGGCGGCCGCCTGGTACATCCTCGCCCGCCGCGCGGGCCTGCGCGACCCGGTGCTGGAGGATTTCTGGCTGGGCCTTTCGGTCGAAACCCAGCAGGAGGCGATCGTTCGGGCCAACGGCCTGCAAAGGCGCTGAGGCCGCTCTTGCAACGGCCGGCCAAGTGTGGTCAGGAAACGGCGTGTGGTCAGGAACCGGCGAAACGGTCCATGCGCGCCGCTCCGGCGCGATCAGTCTCAGGAATGGCGGATGAAGATCAACGGCAACGAGATCAAGCCGGGCCATGTGATCGAGCACAATGGCGGGCTCTGGGTGGCGGTCAAGGCCAATGCGGTCAAGCCCGGAAAGGGCGGCGCGTTCAACCAGGTGGAACTGAAGAACCTGCTCGACGGAACCAAGCTGAACGAGCGCTTCCGCGCGTCCGAGACGGTCGAGCGGGTCCGCCTGGAGCAGAAGGACTATCAGTTCCTCTATGCGCAGGACGAGGCGCTCGTCTTCATGGATTCGGAGTCCTACGAGCAGCTTGAACTGCAAGCCCACTTCGTCGGCGACCGCGCCGCCTTCCTGCAAGACGGCATG
Source organism: Roseitalea sp. (assembly GCF_984466335.1). Lineage (NCBI taxonomy): Bacteria > Pseudomonadati > Pseudomonadota > Alphaproteobacteria > Hyphomicrobiales > Ahrensiaceae > Roseitalea > Roseitalea sp. The sequence continues at coordinate 2,604 of NZ_CFIFWG010000176.1, forward strand.
ACGGTGACGGTCGAACTGCACGAGGAACGACCGATCGGCATCTCGCTGCCCGATCAGGTCACGCTGGAGGTCGCCGAGGCCGATCCCGTCGTCAAGGGCCAGACGGCGGCTTCGTCCTACAAGCCGGCCGTTCTCGAAAACGGCGTGCGCGTGATGGTGCCGCCCTTCGTCACCGCCGGCGAGCGGATCATCGTTGCGACCGACGACATCACCTATGTGCGCCGCGCCGACTGACGTTCGCATCGTTCCCGCCCGCCGCTGACCCGAAAGACCTCCGATGGCCCGCTCGGCATTGATGAACGTGATGGTCCAGGCGGCCATGAAGGCCGGCCGCGGGCTGGCGCGCGATTTCGGCGAGGTGCAGAACCTTCAGGTTTCGGTCAAGGGGCCGGGCGATTTCGTCAGCCAGGCCGACAGGAAAGCCGAGAAGACGATCTTCGAGGCGCTTAGCCGCGCGCGGCCGGACTACGGCTTTCTGATGGAGGAGGGCGGCGCCGTCGAGGGCTCTGATCCGCAGCACCGCTGGATCGTCGATCCGCTCGACGGGACGACCAACTTCCTGCACGGCATTCCGCACTTTGCCGTTTCGATCGCGCTTGAGCGGCAGGGACAGCTCGTCGCCGGCCTCGTGTTCAATCCGGCCACGGACGAGCTCTATACGGCCGAGCGGGGCGGCGGGGCCTATCTCAACGACCGCCGGCTGCGCGTGGCCGGCCGAACGCGCCTGTCCGACTGCGTGGTCGGTTGCGGCGTGCCGCATCTGGGGCGCGGCGATCACGGCCGTTTCCTCATCGAGCTGCGGCATTTGATGGGCGAGGTGGTCGGCGTCCGCCGCGCGGGGGCGGTCTCGCTCGATTTGGCCTATGTGGCCGCCGGCCGGCTCGATGGCCATTGGGAGCGGCATCTGTTTCCCTGGGACATGGCGGCCGGCATCGTGCTCGTGCGCGAGGCGGGCGGGCTCGTCACCGATCTCGACGATGGCGGCGCCATGCTGGAGCGCTGCGAGGTTCTGGCGGGCAATGAGCGTATCCGTCACGGGCTCGGCCAAGCCCTGCGGCGGCCGCTGGCGACGGCGGCGCGAACGCCGGGCGGTTGACCGGGGCGTCCGGCGATTGCGGGATTGCGCGGCTTGCCGTCCTTTCAATTTGGCCATAGTTGCCGCTAGTATCGGCGGCAATCGCAAACCATCGCCCGATGGGCACGACGGGAGAACGAGCCGATGAATGCCCCTGCGGCAGATGAAGCGGCCGCCAAGGCGGCGCGGCGGCGTTTCGACCCGTACAGGCTGTCGAATCCGCAGGTCTTCGTGCTGTCGATGATCATCTTCCTGGTGATCGTCGGATTCCTGGCGGCGATCCTCTATCGGCAGATCTCGGCCGCCTTCATGACCAATCCGGGCCTGAACGGGTTGATCCTGGGCGTGCTCGCGGTGGGCATCGTCCTGGTGTTCGCCCAGGTGACGCGCCTGTTCCGCGAGGTCGCCTGGGTGAATTCCTTCAAGGTTGGCGATACGGTGAATGCGGCGCGGCGCGAACCGGTGCTGCTGGCGCCCATGAAGGCGCTGCTGAGCGGGCGCCAGTCGGTGGCCCTGACCACCTTGTCGATGCGCTCGATCCTGGATTCGATCGGCACGCGGCTGGACGAATCGCGCGACATTTCCCGTTATCTGATCGGCCTTCTGGTGTTTTTGGGCCTGCTCGGCACGTTCTGGGGCCTGCTTGCGACCATCGGCTCGATCGGAGCGACGATCCAGTCGCTCGATCCGGGCACTGGCGACACCAACGATATTCTCGATTCGCTGAAGGTTGGCCTGAGCGCGCCGCTCGAAGGCATGGGCACGGCCTTTTCGTCCTCGCTGTTCGGCCTTTCGGGCTCGCTCGTGCTCGGCTTTCTCGACCTTCAGGCGGGCCGGGCGCAAAACCGGTTCTACACCGAGCTGGAGAACTGGCTGTCGTCTGTCACCCAGGTGGACGAATCGGGGCTCGCCCTGCCGACATCGGACGCCGATCAGCTTTCCGCACTGACCGCGCAGATCGCCGCCATCAAGGATTCGGGCGCCGGCAGCCCCCGCCAGGCCGAGGCGCTGGCGAGCCTGGCCGAGGGCGTGCACGGCCTTGTCAAGTCCATGCGCAGCGAACAGCAGATGATGCGCGACTGGGTCGACGCCCAGGCGCGCGACCAGAAGGTGACGCGCGACACGCTCGACCGGCTCGCCGAACTTCTTGACCGCTTCGAACGGGCGCGTTGACCGTGGCGCTGGCCCGCTCCCGCCGCCGCGCCGCCGGGGTCGACTATTGGCCCGGCTTCGTCGATGCGCTGTCGACGCTCCTGCTGGCGATCATGTTCCTGCTGTCGGTGTTCGTTCTGGCGCAGTTTCTGCTCAGCCGCGAGATCTCCGGACAGGACCAGGTGCTCAACCGGCTGAACGCGCAGATCAACGAACTGACCCAGCTTCTGGCGCTGGAGCGGTCCGACCGCCAGGATGTCGAAGACCAGATCCTGGGGCTGCGCGCCTCGCTCAACGTGGCCGAGGACGAACGCTCGCGGCTGCAACAATTGCTCGATGCGGGCGCGGGCGCTGGCCTGGCGGCGCGCCAGCAGATCGGCGCCTTGACCGGCGAACTGGAAGAGCAGTGGATCGCCAGCAGGCGCGCGCTCGGCCAGGTCGAGCTGCTCAACCAGCAGATCGCCGCGCTGCGCAGCCAGATCGCCGCGCTCGAAGGGGCGCTGGACATCTCCGAGGAGCGCGATGTCGAGGCGCAGGCCAAGATCGCCGACCTCGGCCGCCGGCTCAACGTCGCGCTCGCCCAGCGCGTGCAGGAGCTGAACCGCTACCGCTCGGACTTTTTCGGCCGGCTCCGCGATATCGTGTCGGACCGCCAGAACATCCGCATCGTCGGCGACCGGTTCGTGTTCCAGTCCGAGGTCCTTTTCCTGTCCGGTCGGACGGAGATCAACGCGGCGGGCCGCGCCGAGATGGCCAAGCTGGCCACGGCGCTTGTCGATCTTGAACGCGAGATCCCCGACGAGATCGCCTGGGTGCTGCGCGTCGACGGTCACACCGACGATGTGCCGCTTTCGGGCACGGGCCGGCTGCGTGACAATTGGGAACTGTCCACGGCGCGCGCCACCTCGGTGGTCAAGCTGCTGATCGAGCAGGGCGTGCCGCCCAACCGGCTCGTCGCCGCCGGCTTCGGCGAGTTCCAGCCG
>NZ_CFIFWG010000177.1:0-5758 GCF_984466335.1 Roseitalea sp.
GATCACAAAATCCCGGCGCTCAGACGATTCCAGCCAAAGACAAGCCGCTCTGGCTTTGGAGCCTCAATAGATCGTCCTTGGTCAGGCCGCGCCCTTCGGAACGTCTTGTGCGGGGCGCGTGGTCTGGCCGGGCGCCCTGTTCGAGGCGAGCGATCGAATCTCGTCGAGCTGCCAGCGGCGGACCCGCTCGGCCGCTTCGTCGGGCGAGATGGCCCGGTACGCATCGCCAAAGCGGTCCTCGACACCCCGGTCATCGGCAAGTTCGGGCGCAAGGCCGGCGAACACCGACAGCGCCTGTTCGAGGCCGAAGCCCATGAAGCGCAGCGCGAACAGCAGGTTCCGCGAGGTCGGATCATCGCAAAGGATCCGCGCGCTGGTCATCGAAAGGCCGGTGCGGTCAGCCAGCGCCGTTTCGAAAAGCGGCCTCGATCGCTCCCCGGCGAGTGCGGCGATCTGGCCCAGCGCGCCGGCATCGAGCCGCTGCGTTGTGGCGCCGCGCGCCTTCTGCGCCCGCTCGGCGGCCTGGACCGGCCGTGCCGTCTGCCGCAGTTCCAGCGCCCGGTCGATCGCCGGATTGTCGAGCGAGCGCAGGGCCGCGCGCACCGGCCCGGAGATCTGCCTGCGGCGCGCGATCGCGCGCGTCCGCGGGCCGGCCCCGTGGCGGGCGATGACATCGAGCAGGATGCGGTCGTCAAGCGCCGGCGACCGGGCGATGAACGGCGTCGCGATCGCCGCCTCGACCTCGCACAGGACGTGGGCGATCTCCGCGGGCGTCGTGTCGAGCGGGGCGAAAAGGCCGGCGATGGCGCGCAGATGCCCGGCGGGGATCAGATCGAGGTTTTCGAGGAACTGCTTTTCGATGCGCGCGCAATCCTCGGCTGACGGGGCGCGCAGGCGACAGAAGCGTTCGGCGGTCTGCCGCACCAGCAGGGCAATGCGTTCATTCACCATGATCGGAACCTTAGGCGGCAAGCGTTAGCGATGCGTTAACCATAAAAGAGCGCGTTCAAAACGCCTGACGTCGGACGTGAAGGGGGTGCCCATGGCCGATATCGTTGCATTGGCGGCCTACCGGTCCGCCCATGACCGCATCCGTGACAAGCGCGCCGGGCGAGGCGCGCTCGCAGCGGGGCCGGCCGCCCTGCTGCCGTTCACGGGCGTCCGCCGCGAGCCTATCGCCGCCAAGCCGCCGCCGCGTCCGGACCGGGATGCCCGCGCGCGCCGCGCAAGGGCCGCGCCGACCAACGATCCCTGAGCCGCTCAGAATTGCAGCGTTTCACAGGCGAGACCGTCGATGAAGCGGTCGATCACCGCCGACCAGCTCGCATCGGGCCGGAAGGCGCGGACCAGGACGAAGCCGGTCGGACGGCCCGCGGGCGCAATGAACGCGTCGGTGAGTTCGGCCGGCGCATTCTGGCGCACGAAACGCAGTTGATTGGCATCCACCACGGCAAGGTCGAGCCGCCGGCCGGCGACGATCCGGTCGTTGGCCGAAAACACCACCGTGCCCAGGCTGTCATGCACGCCGACCGTCCAGAGCGGCGCATCGCCCGATGCGCGCACGCGCAACGCGCCGTCGCGCAGATCGTAGCGGCAAACGGCCGTCTCGAAGAAGGGGTCCGGACCGTTGCCGCCCGTCCGTGCCGGGTCGGTGTCGATGCTTTCTTGAAGGCTTGCCGGTGCGTTTTCGGCCGTTCTGGCGGCGATCTGGTTCCAGGCGGTGCTGGCCGACAGGAGCGGCAGCAGGAAGATCACCGACAGATGCACCAGGGCCGCGCCGACCAGCCCCACGATCGTTGCGTGCACAAGGCGGATCATGTCCGGCACCCGGTCTTGCCTATGCGCGGAAGCGTGACCTCGGCGAGCGCGACGCTGGCCGTCACCGTCGTGTCGTAAAGGGTCAGCATCAGGCGGATCGGCCCGTCATGGCGCAGATAAAGCCAGTTGCCCGGACGGGCGCGATCGGAAAGCGCAAGGCGCAAGCGGCCGTCGGCCTCGCGAAGCACCGAGCGGCTGTGCGCCATTGTCGGCACGCCCGGTGGCGATGAGAGCGCCTCACCGTTGATGCCGGCCATTGTCAGCGTCCACAGCCGCGACGGCGGATCGCGCCCTTCGATCACATAGGCGCAGGTGCCGATCAATGGTGCGCCGTCGGCATCGTGCGTCGCGGTGAGCGCCAGCCCCTCGGCCGCCCCCAGCGGCACCTGGCCGGTTCGCGCCGCGCGTGCACGCGCATAGGGATCGGCCGTGCCCGCACCCGCCTTCGGATAGCCGGTCCATTGACCGATCGTCAGCGGCGAGAAGCCGGCGAACCTGTCGGTGACGAGCCAGGCGCTGGCGCCGCCCAGGCCGAGCGCGAGCGTGAGCGCGTAGATGATCGCAAGGGCTGTCCGGATCATCGCGCGGGCGTCATGGGCGCGCACCGCGCGCAAGGCCAGCCGGACGTCCCCAAACCGGTGTCGCGCATCGCCGCCTCATCGGCTGCGCGCGGCAAGCCGCTGCGGATCGGTGGCCAGGGGCTCGACGGCGGCAAGCGCGTCCTCCAGCGTCAGCAGGAATTGCACGCTCCTTTCCGACAGGAAAAGCCTGCGCGCCAGTCCCGCCTCACCGGCCGCCTCCGCGACCGCCACATCGTCCCGCTCGGACCGCGCGGGGATGGAATCGTCCACCCCGGCCAGGGGGATCAGATCGGCGTCCCGATGGGCGTATGCCATGATGCGCTGCCAGGTCATTGCGGGCAGCCGCCCCCCGGTCAGCCGGTTCGTGGGCGTGTAGTCGTCATTGCCGTACCAGACCGCGGCGGCGAAATTGCCCGTATAGCCCACAAACCAGGCGTCCCGGTAGGCTTGCGTCGTCCCCGTCTTGCCGGCGACCTTGATGCCGTCGAGCGCGGCGCGTCGGCCGGTGCCCCATTCGGTGACGTTGACCAGCATGCGATTGAGCATGGCCGTTCCGTCCTCGCTCAGCACGCGTGTGCCGGCATCGGGCTCCCGGCGGCGGTCGTAGATCGTCTGGCCCGTCAGGGTCGTGATCTGCGTGAAGGCGTGGCGTTTGCCGGCGAGCCCGCCGCTCGCCAGGGTCAGATAGCCGGTCGCCTGGTCCATGACCGTCATGCCCGACGTGCCGAGCACCATGGTGTGATGGTCGATGACGTTCGATCCGATGCCCATCTTGCGCGCCATGTCCACGATCGGAGCCGTCCCGCCCAGATGGTCCCGCGCGATCCAGACCGGAACCGTGTTGATCGACCGGGCCAGGGCCGTTGCCAGCGTGACCCGGCCGGCAAAGGATCGGTTGTAGTTCTGCGGCGACCAGCCACGCCAGGTGACCGGCCGGTCCGCGACGATCGATTCCTCGGTCAGGCCGTGGTCGATCGCCGCCGCATAGACGTAGGTCTTGAAGGACGAGCCGGCCTGGCGCTCTGCCGACGTCGCCCGGTTGAACTGGCTGATGCCGTAGTCGCGCCCGCCGACGAGCGCGCGCACGGCCCCGTTGGTCTCGATCAGGACGACCGCCGACTCCGAGACGTTGTAGTCCTGACCATGCTTGCGCAGGAAGAACTCGATGGCCTCCTCCGAGGCCCGCTGCAGATCGGTGTCGATCGTCGTGCGAACGATGACCGAGCGCGTCGGCACGTCGTTTGCGACGATGAAGCGCTTGACCTCCTCGAAGGCCCAGTCGAGGAAGTGGTCCGGGCTCTTGACCTGGGCGCGCAGGACCACATCGGCGGGCTCGCGCCGCGCGCCGGTCACCTGGCCCTCGGTCATGAAGCCCGCCTGGACGATGTTGGTCAGCACTTCATTCGCCCGGCCGCGCGCGGCGGGCAGGTTGATGTGCGGCGCAAAGCGCGCCGGCGCCTTGAACAGGCCGGCCAGCATCGCCGCCTCCGCCAGCGTGACCTCGCGCACATCCTTGTTGAAGTAGAATCTGGCGGCCGCGCCCACGCCGAACGTGCCCCCGCCCATATAGGCGCGGTCGAGATAGAGCTTGAGGATCTCCTCCTTGCTCAGATTGGCCTCAAGCCACAGCGCCAGGAACGCTTCCTTGACCTTGCGCTCAAGGGTGCGCTCGTTGGACAGAAACAGGTTCTTGGCGAGTTGCTGGGTGATGGTCGACCCGCCCTGGACGACCGAGTTGGCGCGCACATTCTCGGTTATCGCCCGCGCCAGGCCCGTCATGTCGATGCCGAAATGGTTGAAGAAGCGCCTGTCCTCGGTTGCAAGAACCGCCTTGATCAGATTGTCCGGCAGGTCCTCGACGGGCACGGCATCGGTGTGCAGAATGCCGCGCTGGCCGATCTCGCGGCCGTAGCGGTCCAGGAAGGTGACCGCGAACCGCTCCTGGTTGCGCCAGTCCTGCGCCATCTCGCGCGCGGACGGAATGGCAAGCGCGAGCATCGCGATCATGCCCAGCATGGCCAGCGTCAGCGTATCGCCGGCGACCTCGAAGAGCGCCCGGTTGACGCCATGGGGCCGGAAGCGGCGGAAGAAGATGGTGATGTCTTCCCATGTCCGCGCCGCCTGGAAGCCGGCATTGTAGAGCACCGAATCGATCCAGGCGTCGATCTCCAGAAGAAACGACGACTTCTTGTGCGGGCGCTTGGCCCGCTCATCTTCCGGCAGCCGCAGATCGTTCATCGCACGCAAGGGAGCTTGGCATCTCTGCCAACGCGCCCGATCCCGTTGATGCAATTCCCGCTCGTCTTGCCGCATTTCGGGCCGGCCGGCAATCGATATGGTTGTCGATACGTTAACGCCGGTCGGTCCGATCCTTGCCGTCCCCGTCCGCGATCGTCCCCTCATGGGCATCGTGCGCATATTGCTGGGCCACCAGCAGCCCCTTGAGCGGACGCAGCGGCAGGACGCAGAACAGGATCAGGAGCGGCAGTGTCAGCAACGCGTTGAGCCAGTAGGGCGCGCCGACCGCGACCTCCATCCACACCGCGAACAGAACGACCGGGATACACGCGAAGGTGATCACGAAGAAGGCCGGCCCGTCCGCCGGATCGGCAAAGCCGTAGTCGAGGCCGCAGATCCCGCACCGGTCGGCCATCTTCAGAAAGCCGGCGAACAGCCGCCCGCGCCCGCAACGCGGACATTTGCCGACGAGCCCCGTATGCTGCGGCTTGAGCGGCGGGTGGTCGTCATGTCGCAAGCCATGGGCCATGAAGGGCACCCGAATGAATGCAGGCATGATAGGAAAATATTCTTGACACCGTCACGGTGCTCATGTAGTGTTCTGACACAATCGCAAAAATGGGTCGACACGGCGCTTCGTCGCATGACGGGGCGTTTTTGCGTCTGGTGGGCATGTTTGTCTCGGGTTCTGCAGCGATGGCGTCTTGACCGTGGCCGACCGCACCGATGAGCGCGAGGCGGATATTCTGCCCTCGGAACTGGCGCTGTCCCTCGCCCGGACGCTGCGCGAGCAGGCCGAAAGGCTCAACGCGCAGGCCGCGCGCGTCGAGGGCTTTCACAAGCCGGTGGCCGACGGCATATCGGCGATCGTCAAGGCGGCGGTCGGCCTCGCCGATCTTGTGCTCGCCGCCGAGGGTCGCCGGGCCGCCAATGACGAAGACGAATTGATGGACGTCCGCGCCTTCTTCAGGGCGGCGGACGAGCGGATCGACCAGCTTGCCAATGAGCGCGCGGCCGCGATGGTGGCCCAACGAACCGTCCAGGCTTGTCCGGCGTGTGGCGCTTCACTGCGGCCCGCTGGCGATGCGTGAGGCGCAGAAGCCGCCGCGGGGCCGGCGCTG
>NZ_CFIFWG010000178.1:0-5747 GCF_984466335.1 Roseitalea sp.
GCCAGCAGCGGCAGGATCGGCCGGTAGAGATAGTCGGTGACGACGATGCCGCCGGCGCCGGTGTCCACGCGGCCGGCCGCGGCGATGATGTCCTGCCGGCGCCGCTCAATATCGTCATCGGCCTCGATGCATACCGTTTCGAAGGCCGTCTGCGGGCCGACCACATGCTCGACGGCGCGCAGGAACGCCTCGGCCAGCGCACCGTGCGTGACCAGCACGACACCAATCATCTTTTCACCGTTCCCGTCCGCCTTGCCATCACGTCTTTTTTCGCAAGAGGTCGAACTTGACCAGCAATCGCGCCGCAATTCAAGCGCCGGAGCGTGCGCCGCCGCCATCATCCCATCGGCTACAGCCAGACCGGCAGTCCCAGCGCGGCAAGGACCGCGGTCGGCGCGGTCGGCGTCGGCCCTTGGGGCAGGCGAAGGCACGCCAGCGCGCATCCGCACAGCGTTTCGCCGTGGTCGGCCGCAAAGCGCAGGGCATCGGCGGGCGGCACCAGGCGGACGAGGAGGGCCAGGCGGGCCGGCTCCGCCGCCAGGCCGGCGGCATCGGCGACGCCCCAGCCGCGTATCTCGATCTTGCCGGCGATCGGCTCGGGGCAGGCGGCGGTGAGGCCGCCGGCTTCGGCGGCAAGGTGCACGCGGTCGTCGGCGATCAGGCCGGCCGCAAGGCCGCCGGCGCGCGCGCGGCGGATCAGCGTCAGGGCCAGCGTCGTCTTGCCCGCGCCGGCGGTTCCGTGGACGGGGGCCGCCGTGCTCATTCGCGCGGCAGGCGGACGATGAAGCGCGCGCCGCGCACGGTCCGGGGATCGTCGGGATCGACGATGTTCTCGGCGGTGAGCGTGCCGCCATGGGCCTCGACGATCTGGCGCGAGATGGACAGGCCCAGGCCCGAATTCTGGCCGAACGCATCAACGCCCGGCCGGTCGGTGTAGAACCGCTTGAAGATGGTCTCGGCATTGTCGGCGCGGATGCCTGGACCGTTGTCCTCGACGCAGACCTCCACCGAGCCGGAGCGCGGCGACAGCCGGACGTCGATGCGGCCCGTCTCGGGGTCGACGAAGGAGCGCGCATTGTCGACAAGGTTGGTGATCACCTGTCCGAGCCGCAATTCATGCCCCGGCACGATGAAGCCGCCCGGATCGGGACGCTCCAGCCGCAGCCGCGGCGCGATGCGGCCCATATGTCCGTCGGACAGAACGGCGATCATGTTCTCAAGCAGGCGGCGCAGATCGACCGTGCCGGCATCCTCGCGCGCAAGCTCGGCATCGAGGCGGGACGCATCGGAGATATCGGTGATGAGCCGGTCGAGCCGGCGGACATCGTGCTCGATCACCCTGAGCAGGCGGGCGCGCACCTCGTCCGTCGTCGCGCGGGGCAGGGTTTCGACGGCGCTTCGAAGCGAGGTCAGCGGGTTCTTCAACTCGTGGCTGACATCGGCAGCAAAGCTCTCGATCGCATCGATCCGCGCATAGAGCGCATGGGTCATGTCGCGCAGGGCGGCCGACAGGTTGCCGATCTCGTCGTGCCGGTCGGAGAAATCGGGAATCTCCTCGCGGTTCCTGATCGAGCGGCGCACGCGGACGGCGGCGGCCGAAAGGCGCCGCAACGGGTTGGCGATGGTGCCGGCGAGCATGAAGGAAAGCACGATGTTGACGAGCACGGCCATGGCGAACACGCGGAACATGGCGAGGCGCTCGGCGCGGACGATCGCGTCGATGTCGCCGCCTTGCGTCGACAGTTGCAGCACGCCCAGAACGGCGCGGAAGCGCTGCACGGGCACGGCGACCGAGACGATCATCTCGCCCTTTTCGGAGATGCGCACGATCTGGCGGCGGTCGCCGGCGAGCGCCTGCATCACCTCGGGATAGGCTGTGCCCGTGCCGCCGGGCTGTTCGCGGTAGAGCGGCAGGTCGTTGCGGCCGAAGACGCGCACGAGGCGGCTCTGCGCCGTCTCCCACCATGCCGTGCGGGGCGCGTCCAGCGGTTCGAGATCGTAGCGCAGGATCTGGCCGCGCGAATAAAGATGGCTGCTGTCGAGAATGAGATTGCCGTCCGGATCGTAGAGCCGGGCGCGGGTGCGGGTAGGCGAGATGAGCTGGCGCAGCACGGGGGCGACGCGCTCGGGATTGATCGGAAAGTCGAGGCTGTCGAAACCATCCACGGACGGCACGATGCTCTCGCCGGCCTGAAGTTCGAGCAGCTTTTCGGGGTCGATCAGGATCGCGTCGGTCTCCACGCTCGCCGATGCGGCGATGGCGCCGGCGATGATCTCGCCCTGGGTCATCAGGCTCTCGACGCGCGCATCGATCAGCCCGTCGCGAAACTGGTTCAGATAAAGGATGCCCGACATCAAAAGACCGAGCGCGGCCAGGTTCAGGATCAGAATGCGGCGCGTGATCGACGAAAACAGCCGCCGGCCGAACAACCGGCCAAACAGCCGGCCAAACAGCCGGCCAAGACCGGCGAACCGGCGCGCGGGCACATCGCCCGCCGCCCCGATGCCTGCTGCGCGGTGCGTCTTCGTTACCGGCATATGGTCCGTCTCGACGGCCATCTGTCATTGCCCCTCGGGCGTCCGCCGCCCGGCCGCGACGCCCCTCAGGCCGCCTCGCGGAACCGGTAGCCGACGCCGTACAGCGTCTCGATCATGTCGAAGTCGTGGTCGGTGGACTTGAACTTCTTGCGCAGCCGCTTGATGTGACTGTCGATTGTGCGGTCGTCGACATAGACCTGATCGTCATAGGCCGCATCCATCAGCGCGTCGCGGCTCTTGACCACGCCCGGCCGCTGCGCGAGCGAGAACAGGATCAGGAACTCGGTCACCGTCAGCGTGACGGGCTTTTCCTTCCAGATGCAGGTGTGGCGCTCCTGGTCGAGCACGAGACTGCCGCGCACCAGCGTGCTGGCCGCGCCGGCGCCGCCCGGCTTGACGGAAATCTCGCGCGCGGCGGTGCGGCGCAGGATGGCGCGCACCCGCTCGATCAGAAGGCGCTGCGAGAACGGCTTGGTGATGAAGTCGTCCGCGCCCATCTTCAGGCCGAACAATTCGTCGATCTCATCGTCCTTGGAGGTCAGGAAGATGACCGGAAGATCGGATTTCTGGCGCAGCCGGCGCAACAGTTCCATGCCGTCCATGCGCGGCATCTTGATGTCGAAAATGGCCAGGTTGGGCGGCTTGCCCAGAAGCCCGTCGAGAGCGGAGGCGCCGTCCGTGTAGGTCTCCACGCGGAACCCCTCCGCCTCAAGCGCGATCGACACCGACGTCAGGATGTTGCGGTCGTCATCGACAAGCGCGATCGTCTGCATTCCGAAATTCTCCCCCGACATGAGGCGCGTCCCTTCCGTTCTTGTCAGGCATGTAGCGATGGAAGGCTTTCCGCGCAAACAGGGGACAAAATGTGGCACGAAACACCGCCCGTGTCATGACGACGCCCCGCCGACAGGCCGGCGCGTGACGGGCCACCGGCGGGCCGGCATCGTTCACCAGCGCCACATTTCCGTGGAATCTAAAACGATTGAAACGATTTTCAAATCTTTAAAACGATTAATGGTTTGAGATCGCTCGACTATTCTGGTTCACGCTGCGCACCCGCTCGCAGTGAGGCGACCGGGGACGCCGCGAGGCGGCCCCCATCTGACACAACCGGTGACGATCATGAAAGCACATGGCGTATTCAACACGGCCCAGGGATTGGAAACAAACGGCATCGCGGGCGCGTCCACCGTCTATTACAACCTGACCGAGCCGGAGCTTTATGAATACGCCCTTTCGCGCGGCGAGGCCGAGCTGGCCGCCGGCGGGGCGCTGGTCGCGCGCACCGGCGAGCACACCGGCCGTTCGGCCAGGGACAAGTTCGTCGTCAGGGACGGTGCCATCGACGACCAGATCTGGTGGGACGGCAACAGGCCGATGGCCGCCGATGCGTTCGAGCGCCTCCACACCGACATGCTGGCGGCGACCAACGGCAAGGACCTGTTCGTCCAGGACCTGACGGGCGGCGCCGATCCCGGCCATGCCATCGGCGTGCGCGTGATTACCGAAAAAGCATGGCATTCGCTGTTCATCCGCAACCTTCTGATCCGGCCGGAACGCTCGGCGCTCAAGCGCTTTGCGCCGCAGATGACGATCATCGATTTGCCCTCGTTCGCGGCCGATCCGAAAAAGCACGGCTGCCGCGGCGAGACGGTGATCGCGGTCGACCTGACGCGCATGATCGTGCTGATCGGGGGCACCTCCTATGCGGGCGAGATGAAGAAGTCGGTGTTCACCGCGCTCAACTATGTGCTGCCGCAGAAGCAGGTGATGCCGATGCACTGCTCGGCCAATGTCGGACCGGACGGCGATGCGGCGATCTTCTTCGGCCTTTCGGGCACCGGCAAGACGACACTGTCGGCCGATCCGGGCCGCACCCTGATCGGCGATGACGAGCATGGCTGGGGGCCGGACGGCATCTTCAATTTCGAGGGCGGCTGCTATGCCAAGACCATCCGGCTGAGCGCCGAGACCGAGCCGGAGATCCACGCGACCACCGGGCGTTTCGGCACCGTGCTCGAAAACGTCATCCTGGACGCCGAGCGGCGGCCGGACTTCGACGATGGCGCGCTGACCGAGAACACGCGCTGCGCCTATCCGCTGCACTTCATCGCGAACGCCAGCGCCACCGGCCGCGCCGGCCATCCGAAGAACATCGTCATGCTGACGGCGGATGCGTTCGGCGTCATGCCGCCCATCGCAAGGCTCACGCCGGCGCAGGCCATGTACCATTTCCTGTCCGGCTACACGGCGAAGGTGGCGGGCACGGAAAAGGGCGTGACCGAGCCCGAGGCGACTTTTTCGGCCTGTTTCGGTGCGCCGTTCATGCCGCGCCATCCGTCCGAATACGGCAATCTTCTGCGCGAACTGATCGCCAGACACGACGTCAAGTGCTGGCTCGTCAACACCGGGTGGACCGGCGGCGCCTACGGGGTCGGCCACCGCATGCCGATCGGGGCGACACGCGCCCTGCTCAAGGGGGTGCTGGGCGGCGCGCTCGATGCGGCCGAATACCGCATCGACCCACATTTCGGCTTCGCGGTTCCGGTCGCGGTCGAGGGCGTCGATCCGGCCATCCTCGACCCGCGCTCCACCTGGGCAGACACGGCGGCCTACGACACGCAGGCCCGACGCCTTTTGGCCATGTTCCGCGACAATTTCGACCGGTTCGCCGATCATGTCGACCTCGATGTCATGGGCGCGGCGCCGCGTTTTCTTGAAGCGGCCGAATAGCTTTCAATGTGTCATCGCGGGGCTTGTCCCCGCAATCCACGGCGCTTGAACCGATCATGGATCCCGGGATTAAGCCCCGCGATGACGGGGCGTTTGAATGACGACCGCGCCCGTTTCTTTTGGTCGCCGGTTTGTGCATGGTGCGCGCGGAGGCCGCCATGCACACACGCGCCACGATACCTCTGAGCTTTATCGACCGAACGCCCCAGGAAGCGGCCGAGCGCGCGCGCGCCTTCGCCGACCTTATGGCCCGGCGGCGGACCGTCCGCGATTTTTCCGATCGGCCGGTGCCGCGCGCGATTATCGCCGACTGCCTCCGCGCGGCGGCGAGCGCGCCGTCGGGCGCGAACCAGCAGCCCTGGCATTTCGTGGCGATCGACGATCCGGCGGCCAAGGCCCGCATCCGCGCCGCCGCAGAGGCCGAGGAGCGCGCCTTCTATGACGGCCGCGCCGGCGATGAATGGCTGTCGGCGCTC
>NZ_CFIFWG010000179.1:0-5616 GCF_984466335.1 Roseitalea sp.
GACGCGCTCTAGTGTCCTGATCGAATCTGAAGTTCGTACGGAGCATGCTGCCTAACGAAGCGAACTTCAGATCCGGGACACCAGCCAAGCTACGGTCAAGCGGTTCGACGCCGTGGGCGCACGCCGCCCGCTACCGTCCCGCCTGCTCCTCGGCCAGGACCATCGCCGTGCGGCGGTCCGCTTCCGAGGACACCGCGAAGGCTTCCTCCTGGATCTGCCGGATCCAGTTCAGGTCCTTCGGTCCCGCATCGTACAGGGCGGCCGTCATCATCGACAGGCCGCGCACGGTCTGGCCGTGTTCGAACAATATCTGGCCAAGCAGAGCCTGGGCGCCGACATGGCCCTTCTGGGCGGCCAGATTGAACCAGCGCGCCGCCTGACGCGGGTCGGCATCGCCGCCCTGCCCGTGCAGCAGCATGCGGCCGAACTCGAACTGCGCATTGGGTTCGCCGAAATTGGCCGCCGCCTGCCAGTAGAGCTCGCGCGCGCGGCGCGGGTCGGCAACGACCGGCGAGTTCGGGATGCCGCGCTTTATGTAGGCGGCAAGCGAGACCAGCGCGTTGGCGACGAACGTGGACTCCTGCGAGCCGGGCGCGGCGCCCTCGCGCACGATGCCCCGGAACAGCTTGAACGCCTCATAGTCGTTCTCGGCGACGCCGTCGCCAGCCGCATACATGTGCGCCAGCTTCCAGCGGGCTCCGGCGTGACCCCGTTCGGCGGCATCGCGATAGGCGCGGAACGCTTCGCCCTTGTTGCCGCTGCGATAGGCCGAAAAGCCGAACTGAAACAAGGTGCGCATGCTTTTCTGGGCGGGCGCGGCGGCCACCCCGCCCTGCTCGTCGAAGGCATGGGCGACCGGTCCCGCGACAAGGCCGGCCGCGGCCAATCCGAAGGCGGCGAGACCGCCGGCCAGGCACCTGAACACACGATGCGACATCAAATGTCCGCGTAACACTGTTTTTCCTTCGCTCCGCCCGGATGGGTGACGGCGCCGTAACGCGCATCGCCCACCGTCTGGGTATATTTCCACAGCGTGCCCGACGTGTAGCCGGTCTCGCGCGGCTGCCAACGTGTGCGGCGCGCGGCGAATTCCTCTTCGCTCAGCGCCACATCCAACGTTCCCTCGACGGCGTCGATGGTGATCACGTCACCATCGCGCAGAAGGCCGATCGGCCCGCCGACGGCGGCCTCGGGGCCGACATGGCCGATGCAGAAGCCGCGCGTCGCCCCCGAAAAGCGCCCGTCGGTGATCAGCGCCACGCTGTCGCCCATGCCCTGGCCGTAGATCGCCGCCGTGGTCGCCAGCATCTCGCGCATGCCGGGGCCGCCCCTTGGGCCCTCATAACGGATGACCAGCACCTCGCCGGCCTCGTATTTGCCGTCCTTGACGGCTTCGAAGCACTCTTCCTCATTGTCGAAGCACCGCGCCGGACCGGAGAATCTCAAGCTCTTCATGCCGGCGACCTTCACGATCGCCCCGTCGGGAGCGAGATTACCCTTCAGGCCGACCACGCCGCCCGTCTCGGTGATCGGCGTTGAGACCGGATAGACGACATCCTGCCCTTCGTTCCAAGCGACGTGCTCCATGTTTTCGGCCAAAGTGCGGCCGGTCACGGTCATGCAGTCGCCGTGCAGGCGCCCGCCGTCGAGCAGCGTCTTCATCAGAAGCGGGATGCCGCCGGCCTCGAACAGGTCCTTTGCGACATATTTGCCGCCGGGCTTCAAATCGGCGACATAGGGCGTCTTCCTGAAAATCTCGGCCACGTCGAACAGATCGAACGCGATGCCCGCCTCATGGGCGATCGCGGGCAGGTGAAGCGCAGCGTTGGTCGAACCGCCCGAGGCGGCGACGACCGCCGCCGCGTTCTCCAGCGCCTTGCGCGTGACGATCTCGCGCGGGCGGACCTGGCGGGCGATCAGTTCCATCACCTTCTCGCCGGCGGCGAAGCCGAACCGGTCGCGGATTTCGTAAGGGGCCGGCGCGCCGCACGAATAGGGCAGCGCAAGGCCGATGGCCTCGGCGACGGTCGCCATCGTGTTGGCGGTGAACTGCGCGCCGCACGAGCCCGCCGAGGGACAGGCGACCTGTTCGAGCTCGGCCAGATCGCCGTCGCTCATCTTGCCGACCGAGTGCATGCCGACGGCCTCGAACACGTCCTGGACGGTCACCTGCCGGCCCTTGAACGTGCCGGGCAGGATCGAGCCGCCATAGATGAAGATCGAGGGCACGTTGAGCCGCACCATGGCCATCATCATGCCCGGCAGCGACTTGTCGCAGCCGGCGAGCCCGATCAGCGCGTCATAGCAATGGCCGCGCATGGTCAACTCGACGGAATCGGTGATCACGTCCCGGCTGACGAGCGAGGCCTTCATGCCCTGATGGCCCATGGCGATGCCGTCGGTGACCGTGATCGTGCAGAATTCGCGCGGCGTGCCGTTGGCGGCGGCGACGCCCTTCTTGACCACCTGCGCCTGGCGCATCAGCGCGATGTTGCAGGGGGCCGCCTCGTTCCAGCAGGACGCAACGCCCACCAGCGGCTGGGCGATCTCCTCGGCCGATAAACCCATCGCGTAAAGATAGGACCGGTGCGGCGCCCGCGCCGGACCCACGGTCGTATGGCGGCTGGGCAGGGTGGATTTGTCGAAGACGGGCTTGTCCATGGGGTCCGATCCTTGTCGCTCGGCCGCCCCTTTTGACGCAAGGTCGGGCCGGCCGGCGCGCAGCCTGGGCGTGCGCGCGGTTTATGACGGAAAAGCGGCGCCGCCCATGCGGGCGTTGCTCGGCCGATATCTTTGCCGCCAGGTGTTGCCGATTCGTCACAAATCGTGATCGGGACGCATCGAAGCCCGAGACGCGGCGCCGGGCAAGGCCCGCACGCGCTGATCCGGTACGGCATCTGGCGCGTAGGATCGTCTTGAGGACACAAGAGCGCTTCGGAGGAACGACCGCAATGGGCGCGAGAATTGAACGGTGCGTTTACGAGCGGCGACCTGTCGCCAGGGCGCGAAGGGTCCCATATGGCGCAATGAAAGACACCGGCGAACCAAGGGAGAAAAGCCATGACCGCCCGATCCAATAAAGCGCTTGATCTGGCCCGGATGATGATCAAGCAGGCAAAACTGCTCAAGGGCGCCGGCCTGGCCGCAGACGCCAAGGCGCTCGCGCGGCGGGCCATCACGATCAACGCGATCGGACACAGGGCCATGCAGATGCAAGCCGAACCGATCCGCATCTGCGGTCCCCGCCGCTGATCGTTTCGTTTCGCGCCACAGGGGCGGTCAGGCACTGGCCTCCAGCGTCTCCTTGACCTTGGTCGCCAACTGCTTGAGCGAGAACGGTTTGGCCAGGAAGCCGAACTGGGCCCCATCGGGCAGGTTCCTGGCGAACGCATCCTCGGCATAGCCCGAAACGAATATGAACTTGATGTCCGGGTGATCCTTGCGCACCTGGCGCAGAAGGCTCGGCCCGTCCATCTCCGGCATCACGACGTCCGACACCACCAGATCGACCGCGCCGCCGGCCTCCTCAAGCACGCCGAGCGCCTCGATACCATCGCCGGCCTCAAGAACGGTGTAGCCGCGCGAGGTGAGCGCGCGCACGCCGCCCATGCGAACCGCATCCTCGTCCTCGACCAGAAGGACCGTCGCCGAGCCCGACAGATCGCGCCTGGCGGCTTCGCCGTTCGTCTTGCGCGCCGGCGCCGCGTCGGCCTCGGCCGCCGGCTGGGCCTCGTGGCGCGGCAGCAGGATCGTGAAGACGGTTCCCTCGCCGGCGGTCGAGGACGCGTAGATGCCGCCGCCGGTCTGTTTGATGATCCCGTAGACCATCGAAAGCCCCAGCCCCGTCCCCTTGCCCACCTCCTTGGTGGTGAAGAACGGCTCGAAGATCTTCTCGATGACATCGTCGGCAATGCCGACGCCGGTGTCGCCGACGGCGATGGCGACATAGTCGCCCGCCTCGATGCCCGGCGTGTCCATGCCTGCCACCTCGTCGGCGGTCAGGTTGCGCGTGGAGATCGACAACTCGCCGCCGCCGGGCATCGCATCGCGCGCATTGACCACCAGATTGACGATCACCTGCTCGAACTGGCCCAGATCCGCCCTGACCGGCCACAGGTCGCGGCCGTGCTCCATGGTCAGCTTGATCTCGTTGCCGATCAGGCGGCTCAGCAGCATGCGCAGGTCGGCCAGAACGTCGGTCAGCGACAGAATTTCGGGCCGCAACGTCTGGCGCCGCGAGAACGCCAGAAGCTGACGCACCAGCGAAGCGGCGCGATTGGCGTTCTGCTTGATGTTCATGATGTCCGGGAAGGACGGATCGGACGGACGGTGATTGGCCAGAAGAAGGTCGGAGGCCATGATGATCGCGGTCAGCACATTGTTGAAGTCGTGGGCGATGCCGCCGGCGAGCTGGCCGACCGCCTGCATCTTCTGGCTCTGCGCCATCTGCGCTTCGAGCGCCTTCTGCTCGGTCGTGTCCATCACATGGACGATGGCGGCCTCCTCGGCCCCCTCGCCCCCGCCCGGCTCGCCGGTCGGATTGGAGACCGCATTCACATAGACGCGCACATGCCGCTCGGCCGCCTCGCCCGGCAGCACCGTGTCGAACGGCTCGATGTTGGCGCGGTTGGCCCTGGCCGCCTCGAAGGCCTTTTGGAAGCGCTCCAGATCGCGCGCATGGATGACGGTGTCGAACTTGACGTGCCGCGCCAGCGCATCGTGATCGGCAACGTCGCCGAAAAGGCCGGCGAAGGAGGCATTGGTGCGCAGGATGCGCCCCTGGGCGTCGAGCGCGGCGATCGCCATCGGCGTCGAATTGAAGAAGCGGTTGAAACGCACCTCGGCGCTGCGCAGGTCACGGGTGCTGTCGGCGTCCTGCGACCGGTTGAGCACGATCGTGCGCATCGGGCCCGGCTCGCCGTCCGATGCCGTCTGCACCCGGTGGACCAGTTGCACGGCAAGGCTCTCGCCGTTCGTCTTGGCAAGGTCCAGATCGATGACGGCGCTGCGCACGGTGCCGGGCTCGGCCTTGATGCCCGCAAGCAGTTGCATCCCGCTGCCCACGACGAGGTCGGGCAGCGTCACCTGCCCGGGCACGAAGCTGGTCAGGTCGATTCCCAGCCATTCGGCGAGCGTGGCGTTGACATATTGCACCTTGCCGTTCGGATCGCTCGCAAAGAAGCCCGCCGGAGCGCGGTCCAGATGGTCGATGGCCTTCTGAAGTTCGAGAAACGCCGTTTCCTGCTGCTGGCGCTCGCCGGAGATATCGGCGATTCGCCACGCCTTGTACGGCTTGCCGCCGCGGCCCGGCCGCATCAGGTGAACGCTCGCACGATACCAGCGGGGCTGATCGCCGTGCCCGCCAAGCCCGCTCAGGAGCCGGAACTCCTCTTCGGCATCGAGCCCCCGCGCGGCGCTGTTGGCGAGCCGGTAGAGCGCGTTGGCCGCGTCATCGCGGCGCGAAAGCACCGCCTCGGGCGCCTGCGCCTCGATATCGCTGTCGGCACCGACCAGGGTCCGGTAGGCTTGGTTGGCATACACGATCGCATCGGCGCCGTCGGTGATGCAGATGCCCTCGCCCAGGCCCTCGACGAAGCCGGCCACGACGGCGCTCTC